>JAVJQK010000005.1 GCA_040218145.1 Sandaracinaceae bacterium
GAAGGATCTCGGAGCGCGACGGCCCGGTTCTCGGTTCGGGGCGACGAGGAAATGCTTCAGCATTTCCGAGGAGACACGGGCCGAGAGACGGGTCGTCCCGCCCGAGAGACGAGGAGCGAGGTTCTTCAACGGACTGCTAGGGTCATCAGGCTCACTGGCACTGGGCGGGGTGCACGCAGGGCCCCCAGCAGCCGCCCTCGACCGACGGGACCGAGAGCTGCCCCTCGCACTCGGGGGGCAGCGCGTCGCAGACCACGGTGGACGCGTCGCACTCGACGGACGGACAGCCCGACAGCTCTTGCGAGGGCCGGTCCGCGCAGGTGCCCGCCTCGTACAGGCGGCCGTCGCAGCCGCAGTGCATCGTCAGCGCCCCTCCGCACCCCTCCGAGCGGAGCTGACAGGTCCACTCCTCGCTGCACGTCGTCCCCACGCACTCGAACGCCGACGCGCCGGGGCAGCGCGAGTCGAGGGTGCAGACCGTGGGCTCGGCCGCGTCGACGGGCGGCCCCCCGTCCACGGGACGCTGGGGGACCTCCTGCGAGCAGGCGGTCAGAACGAAGAAGGCGAGGAGATGAGTCGAAGTGTGCCGTGTACGCATGACAGGATGCAGTACGCAACACACATGCCGCCGCTTCACTCGCGGCGGATCGCGAGACGTGCTCGATTCAGCGGACGGCGAGCGCGGCGCAGTTGGTCGTGTCGGAGAACGAGCCGCTGACGCTGCCCGAGATCGCGACCGTCTCGCCGCCGGTGCGCTCGACGGTGATGTCGGCCTGGAAGTCACCCGTGAACGAGCACGTGCCGCTGCTGCAGGAGCGGCTGCTGACGCCGAACGAGCCTGGCGTCACGACGTCGGCGCGGGCGAGATTGCCGCTCGCCGCGTCCAGCAGCGTCGCGCCGCCTTGTCGGTGGAACACCCGGGCGCCGACCAGCTGCTGCCCGGGGGCCGGCTCCAGCAAGGTCTCGGCGAGGGTCGATCGCGAGGTCACGTCGTCCCCCTCGTCGGTGGTCGCCGCGATGACCTGCACCGCGAAGACGTCGCTCAGGTTGTCGATGCCGCCCGCCGCCGAGACCGCCGCGCAGAAGTCCTCACGGTCTGTCAGCAAGACGGTCGTCGTCGTGAGCGTGACGGAACCGTCCGACGTCGTCATCGTATCGCGGAGGGAGAACGAGTACACCGCCGACTCGGCCGGCACGTCGCCGAGTCCGTCGACCGCGACCGAGTTGCTGCAGCCGACGCCGAGCAAGAGGAGTGCGCTCAGCGCGAGGCTCTTGGAGGTGTTCATCGCGCGGGGTTACCAGCGAGAACATTCCAGCGTCAACGCGCGCTCGATCATTCTGGAATCCCAGGTCGCCCCCTGGCCGCGGCCGTCATGGCTCCATCACGAACCCGATCTGGACCTGATGCGCGGAGGCCGCCGGATCCTCCGGGTCGAGATAGAAGGCGTAGCCCACGTTGAGCAGGGCCCAGCGCAGCGAGAGCCGCGCCGTCGGCCGCACCCACCAGCGCTGCCCGTCTTCGCCAGGGGTCAGCTCCGGGAGGCGGTCGAAGCCGACGGCGGCCCCCGCGCTCAGGTCCACCACGAAGCCGGCCCCGGGGATCGTCGGCGTGAAGAGGCGGTAGCCGCCGCGCACCTCGTGCTGGAAGCGATAGCCGCTGAAGGAGTTCTGTTTCGGTCCGAGACCGAACGCGGCGACCGAGGTGGCGAGCGACCACGCGTCGTCGAACGCCAGCTCGAGGTCGAGCTCGAAGCCGATCCCCCCGATTCTCCCCGGCTCCACGAAGCCCGCTCCCGTGAGGCTCCCCCCGCCGGTCAGCGCGCGTCGGACCGCGACCTCGGGCGGTGGGTCGGTGACGATCTCCATGAGCGAAGCCAGGCCGACCGCGTTGCCCTCCTCCTCGCGCGCCACCCACACGGATGGGAGCACGCCCACCAGCTGCCCCTGCTCGTCGACGATCGGCGTGCCCGCGGGGGCGTAGCCGCTGTCGAGGCGCACCTCGAAGGGGTCCTCGCTGATCAGGTGCGCGCGGGCCGCCTCGAGCTCGCCATCGGGAGGCGCGCGGAAGACAACCAGCCGCTCCCCTTCGTGCGGCGGGATGGCGCGGCGCGGCTGCAGCGGGATCACGTCCGGCTCGAGGGGCTCGGTGAGCTCCAGCCGCACGAAGCCTCGAGCGCCCCCGAACGCGCGCGACACCGTCGACCAGCTCGAGGAACCGAGCCCCTTCACCCGCGCGCCCCGGCGGCACCCCGTCACGCCCGCGGGCGCGATGACCGTCCGTCGATCACCGAACGCGAAGCCGAGTGAGGTGGGGCTGAAGGTGCCGCTGCACTCCACCGTCACCAGCGAACGGCGCGCGCGCTCGAGATCCTCGCTCGCCTGCGCCCGTGACGGAGTGGGCATGAAGGCGCAGAGCACGAGGCACAGGCACGCGACCGACCTCATGCGTTGCCCACCGCGCCGCGAAGCCCCTCGATCAGCTGGAGTCTGCGCTCCGGCGACGGCATCCCGAGCCACGCCTCGAGCTCCACGCCGCCGGACATCGCGCGCCCCGTATCGCCACGGAGCTCCTCGATGGCCGCGCGCCGGTCCGCCTCGACGATCGAACGCTGCCCTGCGCCGAGGCGCTCGTGCGCCCAGCGATCGATCTCCCACGAGAGCAACGCGTGGCTCGCCTCGTCCACCGCGATCTGCGCCAGCGCCGCGCGCACCCCCGCGTCCGCGGCCGCGCGAGCTTGCTCGGCCAGCACGAGCACCCCGAGCGTCTCCCGCACGCAGCCCTCCACCGCGTTGTGCCGCGCGAGCGCGAGCAGGCTCGGGCGCTCACCGCGGACGCGCGCGCCGCCTCGAGCGACGCTCGCCCCGAAGCGACGAGCGAGCCCTCCGGCCAGCTCCACATGAGTGCGCTCCTCCTCGGCCGCCGACCTGCACCGCTGCACGAGCGCGGTCGGCGCCCCATGCCCGCCGAGGTGCTCGGCCAGCTCGTCGAACGCGTCCGCGGCGAGCCCCTCGAAGCGCGCCATCTCCGCGAAGTAGTCGCCGACCGAACGCCCTCGCATCGCCGGCTCGCTGCTGCCATCGAGCGGCAGCCGCCCGACCCCGGACGGCCCGGCGTAGACCCACTCGTACTGCCTGCACTCCACGACCTGCTCGGCGCCGTCGGCCTGGCCCGCCGCGACCCCGCACGCCTCCACGAACTGCGCGTCCTCCTCGTCGCAGTCCTCGATGATCCGGCAGGTCGAGACCATCTCCCCGCAGGCCATGTCGCAGCTCTCGAGCGGCCCGCTCTCCATCGGGTCGTAGATCAGATAGTCGAACGTCGTCGTGCTCGTGCAGCCCGTCGCCGCCGCCGCGAGGCCCACCCCCAGCGCCGCGGGACGCAGGTGGCGAAACAGGAGCGCTCGCAGCCGCGAGATGCGCGCGGCCCGGTCATTCTGGTTGGCAAGAAAGATCATGCCGCCCTGAAGAGCAGCCCCCGTGCCACCGCGGCCACTTGGCCCCCGCGCCCGGCGGCGAGCAACCCACTGCACACCCCCCGTCGATCCGTGCACGCAGGGACGATCCTACCCAAGTACCCGAGTTCGCAGCAGCAGATGAGGGCTGGAAACCTGCCCGTGGCGCCGAGCTCCGGTAGGCTGGCTCCGCTCCGGGTGCCCAGCGTTGCGTCCGAGCGTTCATGGAGGTCGAATGTTCGGACGCGTCTCTTGTGTGGTGTGCCTGTGTGCTGGGGTCCTGGGCGGATGCGACGGTGAGATCACGCCAGATGCGTCGGTCACGCGCGACGCCTCGATGGAGCGCGACGGCGGCGTGGACGGTGGCGGCGTGGACGGAGGCCTCGTGGCCGACGACGCGGGGCCGTCCCGCGACGCCGGCGTCCCCGACGCAGGCCGCGACTCGGGGCCACCGCCCGTCGTCCGACGGATCGAGACGGTCGATGTAGCCGACCGATACCCCGGCGGAGGCGCGCAGACCTGTCTCGAGGCGGTCTGCCCGGAGGGGACCGTGCCCGTCGGCGGAGGTGGAAGCTGGGGCGCCTACATCCGGCTGCGAGGCCTCCGACCGACGCGGACGGGCTACGTCATGTGCGGTGAGGGCATGTACGACATGTTCTGGAGCGTCCACGCTCGTTGCGCCGAGATCGCAGCCGCCATCGACCTCACGACGTCGGCGCCGACCATGTTCGCGGCGTCGACCCGCGACTGCGCCGTGGCGCGGTGTCGCGACGGGTACCGCGTGGTCGCGGGCGGCTTCCGAGGCGTGACGCCCAGCGCCATCGACCTCGACACCGACCACGCGGTCGACGGCACCGGCTGGGAGGTCTGCGGCGTCAGCCGCGAGCCCACCTCGCTCTCCGCCGTGGCGCTCTGCGTGAGCGCGGGCGAGACCGCCTATCCGGAGCAGACCGAAGTCTTCCCCGAAGAAGACATCATGGGCATCGGCGACAGAGCGGTCGTCGGCTGTCCCGACGGCATGAGCGTCGCCTCGACCGGAGGAGAGTTCCCCGCGTCGGGCTATCGAGAAGGAATGTCCACCAGCGATTCGCGGGCGGAGCTGGTCGGGATCTCGACGATCCGGACCGACTGGACAGTGCAAGCCACCTGTCTCCGCTGACGGCCCGCCTGGTGAACCTCCCCAGCGAGAGCGCGCTGCCGGACCTTCACGTCGTCGCGTGGTCGCGTGGGCACCACGGCGGGGACGGAGTGGTCGAGGTGCTCACTCTGCCCGAGGACCGCGAGGTGTTGCTGCTCGGCCAGGCGTCCCGCGACGCGAAGCGAGAGGGCGCGGGCTACGTCGTCGACGACGCGAGACCACACTCGACACGCTCCCTGCCCGCCTCGGTCGCGTACGAGCTCCAGCGTCGAGTGGAAGCGCTGGCCCTAGAGTGGCCGGAGCCCAAGCTCGCGCTCGGCAAATCCTCTCGCGGGCTGTGGGTCGCACATCGCGGGATCGAGGTGTCGTTCCTCTGGGAGGCCTGGTCGGGAGACGCGGGGCCACGCGGGCTGGCCGAGTTGCACGCATGGGTCCGGGCGTTGATCCCAGACGCGTAGCTCGCCAGCTCGCAGGGACGATCCTCGTCATTCGTCAAACTCCGTCCACAGGAGTTCGACGAACGAATAGGATCGTCCCCGAGGCACGGTTCTCCCCATCGGCCGTGTAGAACATTCTCCGACCCAAGCCGTCTCCGTGCCCATGCTCACACCCCTGTCTCGCTGCCTCCTCTTTTCAGCCCTCGCCGTCGCGTGTTCATCCGCGCCACCTCGACCCTCGCAGTCGGCGCCGGAGCCCGTGGCGAGCGGGAGCGCGGACACCGTGCGCGAGGACGTGCGCGAGGAAGCGGCCGAGGAGCCGCCGCCGGCCGACACGCAGCCCGACGAGCCCCCTTGCGCCGGCCGCGCCGGAGCCGATTGCAGTCGGGAGCACGGGTGCGTGATGGAGCTCCATGTCGGCTGCCGCGAGGCCGTCGACGACTGTGAGCGCCTGGTTCCTGGAAGCGCGGACCCGGGCCAAGACGGGTGCACGGTCCAGAACCCCGCGTGCGTCTTCCATCCGCGGGCGCACCTCTGCGTCACCTACACCCCCATCACCGAGTGCCCTCCGACGCTCGCCGAAGCCCAGGCTCTCCCCGTCGACTGCGAGCTCCAGCGGACCCCCTTCGAGTGCGCCTACGAGGAGGGGGGCGGGGTCACCTTCACCTGCCGCACCCCCTCGATGGGTTGTCCGGGAGGCATGGTCCGTCGCCCCGCTCGGCCGGCCTGGCTCGGCGCGCCGACCCACCCTCCAGACTACGCGCCGGACGGCTGTCCTCTGACCGACCGAGCCCGCCGCTCGCGGTGTCGCGCGCCGCGTACGCTGGAGTGCAGGGAGTGCGCCGGGATCACCCAGTGCGTGCGCGGACACTGGCAGATGACGAGGCGATTCCCGCCCCGCCCGTGAGGCCCGCCGTCAGACCCAGGGACGTGCCTCGTCATTCGTCGAGTTCGTCGCTGGAGCTCGACGAACGAAGGATCGTTTCGTCAGCGCGTTCAGGGGAGCGAGGGCACGCAGATACCGCGGGGGGTGGTGTCGCCGTCGAAGCGCTGCGGGTCGATGGACTCGAGGGTGCGCTGGTCGCACGTGAAGCCCTCGCCGTAGCGCTCACAGCCGACGTCATGACGGCACGCGATCGCGCAGACCTCGGCGACCGGCTCGCAGATGAGGCCGTCGAGGGCGCACGCGGGATCGCAGGCTCGGCCGACGGGCGGGTGGCACTCGAGCTCGAGCCCCCATGGCAAGTCGGAGCCGGCGCCGCGCACGGTCCCGAGGACGACGCCTTCGTGGCTGCACTGCAGCGCGGCCACGGAGTAGTCGTCGACGAACCAACCCTCGCCCGCGGGCGCCCGACCTGCCGCCCGGTCCTCGGCGCTCGGGGAGAGCTGTCGGATCTCGCAGCGGACGCTCGACGGCTCGTCCGTCGGGACGGTCACGGCGCCAGGGATGTCGTCGCACCCCTCGGCGGCGGGGCGCCGCACCACCGCCGTGCAGTCCGCGCTGCCGTCGGGGGCGCGCGGAACGCGGCGCGTGAGGCACTGCGTGCCGACCACCTGGCCCACGTGCTCGACGACCCGCTCCATGATCGGTTCGTACGAGCCGGCGCAGATCGATCCCACGATCACCGACGCCCCGCGCTCTGCGAGGTCCCGCGCGAGCGTGACGGTGCGGACGGGTGGATACGCCTCGATCTCGGGCCCGCCGCACGAGGGCAGCACGCTGGACGGTCGGGTCGGGTCCACTTGCGGTTGCATGCGCGCGTCCCGCACCGCCGGGTCGAGCGAGACGAGCGCGTCGAACCGTTCCTCTCCCGGCTCGAGGTCCTGCGGGATCCCGACGATCGGCACGTAGAGCAGTCGCGGCGTGTGGCGTTGAAGCTGGATGAGCCCGTCGACGTATCGCGCGATCGGGTGCAGCGCCTCGGGGTGACGTAGACATCGCAAGGAAAGCTCGGTCCCTGCGTAGGTGGGCGAGGAAGGGTCGAAGAGCGCTGAGTCTCGCGCCGAGCAGTCGTCGTCGGTCGAGAGATGCACGATCACCAGCACCGAATCGTGCGATCGAAAGCCGTAGTTCTCGCCGTCGCCGTGACCCCGGCTGCCACCGAAGAACACGGGCGCCTCGAAGTCATCCGCGGTCGAGGAGGTCGGTTCGGCCGGAGAGAGCGCCTTCAGGATCGACTCCAGCGGCTGCTCGAATCCGCATCCTCTCGTGCCCACCCGCGCCACGCACCCGACGGCGGTGGCGAACGGGTCGACGCTGGCCCCGCTGTCGGGGTCGTACTGGAGGAAGGAGGGATAGTCCGCGGTGCACCCAGGCCACGCGGGATCCCCCGTGCTGCGAAAGACTCCGTCGTCGCCGAGCTGCGGGTTCGCGCAGGTGGGGACCGACGCGCCTCCCGTGCCCATGTCCGCCGTCACGACCGCCACGTTCAGGCTCATGGGACGGAAGTCGGCCGCGAATCCGCCGGTCGAGACGAGCTCGACCAGGCGCGGCAACGCGGCGATGAGCCGCTCCTGGGGCACGCGCATGTCCGACGTGCCGTCCACCATCAGCAACAGTTCGAGGCGATTCGACAGGATCCGTTGCGCAGCGAAGCGGTGGACCGGTCGAGGGCTCGGCTCCGGAGAACCGCACGCGGTGAGGAGAACGAGCACGACCAACGCACGCATCGCGCTCGGCACCGCAAGCTCCGCGCCAGCGGTCGAAGCCCGGCCGCGGAGGGCCCACTGCCAACCTCGTTGTGCCGCCCGAGCTCATATCGCGAGCACATGCGCCCCATGAACGAGCCAGAGCCCGCTCCCTCTCGAGAACGGCTCCGCGTGAACCTCCCCGATGTGGCGTCCGCCCGGGGACAGGCTCCCGGGGACGATCCTCGTCATTCGTCGAACTCCGACCCGGGCGTTTGACGAACGAAAAGGATCGTCCCTGACGCCGTAGGCGGCGCGGACGATCTCCTCTCTCTCCTGCTGCGGTCCCTGACGTTTCTTGCGAGTCTCCAGCCGTGAGCGAGTCCGCCTCTCTCCGCGCCCGCGTGCGCCACCTCTTCGAAGACCCGGTCAGCCCGGCGGGGCGAGTCGTCGGTTGGACGGTGATGCTCCTGATTATCGCCTCCTGCGTCGCGGTCGCGGTGGAGACCATCCCCACTCTCCCGGGCTGGGCCAAGGTGTGGCTGCGGCAGTTCGAGTACGTCACTGTCGCGGTGTTCGCCGTCGAGTACGTGCTCCGTGTGGGCTCGGCAGAGCGCCCGCTACGGAAGGCCCTCGAGCCGCTCGTCCTCGTCGACCTGGCGGCCATCCTCCCCTTCTTCGTGGGCCTCCTCGCCGGCGGGGTCGTCGACCTTCGCATCTTGCGGCTGCTGCGGACGGTGCGCCTGCTGCGGATGCTCAAGCTCCACCGCTACACCAGCGCGCTCTCGATGCTCGGCGCGATCGTGAAGGGCGAGCGACACAAGCTCGGGTCGTTCCTCCTCGTCGCCCTCATCGGCATCGTCTTGATGGGCAGCGTCATGTTCTACATCGAGCCCGAGACGTTCGAGAGCATCCCTCACGCCATCTGGTGGAGCGTCGTCACCCTGACCACGGTCGGCTACGGCGAGACCGTGCCCCAGAGCGCCGCCGGGCGCTTCGTGGCGAGCCTCGTCATCCTCCTCGGGATCGGGATCATCGCCATCCCGACCGGCATCATGAGCTCCGCGATGGTGGAGTACTACCAGAGCGCGCGCAGCAAGCTGACCTGCGCGACGTGCCGCGTCGGGGCGCACGCCGCGGACGCGGCCTACTGCCGGGTCTGCGGTAGCGCGCTCTCACGCTCGAGTTGAACCGCGGGTGCACGCCGAGGGCGGACCGCACCGCAAGCTACCCTTCCGTCTTCAAGCATTCCTGCTCTAGTGCCCATGTGCTCGCTGTAGCAAGGATGCTGGATACGCAGACTGTCGCAGCCGGGGTAACGTGAGGTCGCTTCTGCCCGGTTCGTTCATGCGAAGGGTTCTTCATGGCCACCGTGTTCGTCGCCCTGCTCCTCGCCTGCGCTCTCGTCGCCTGTGGGCTCTTGGTCTGGCTCCTGCTGCAGGCGCGACAACAGCTCGCTCGGTATGCCCCCGTCCGCGACATCGACGAGTGGCGCCAGCAGGCCCACGCGGAGGTCGAGCAGCATCGAGCCGCCACTGTACATCAGCTCGCGCAGGCGCAATCCGAAGTGGCGATGCAGCAACACGCCCTCCATGAGCAGACGCAGAGTGCGCAGCACCAACTCGCGCAGCTCGGGCAGCAACTGACGGGGGGACAGCAGCGTCTCTCTGCGCTCCAGGCCGAGCTGCGATCGGTGGAGGAAGAGCTCGAGTTCCAGTCGTTCGGGTTCTACCGGCCGCACTACAGCTTCACCGACTCGGAACAGTTCAGGGATGCCCTGCGCCAGGTGCGAGACGCGCAGAAGCAGCTCGTGAAGGCCAAGGGCGCCGCGCACTGCCCCAACGACTGGACCGTGGACGGGAACCGCGCGAAGGGTCGGAAGATGATCAACCAGCAGATGAAGCTGATGCTGCGAGCCTTCAACGGCGAGTGCGACGCGGCGATCGCGAAGGTCCGCTACAACAACATCGCCAAGATGGAGGCCCGGGTCAGCAAGGCCTGCGAGGCCATCAACAAGCTTGGCGAGACGAAGCGCGTCTGGATCACCGCCGACTACCTGAACCTCAAGCTGCATGAGCTCTACCTGACGCACGAGCACCATGAGGCGCTCCAGCGGGAGAAGGAAGAGCAGCGGCGCATCAAGGACCAGATGCGGGAAGAACAGAAGGCGCAGAAGGAGATCGAGAAGGCGGAGTCGGAGGCGCTCAAGGAGGAGAAGCGCTACGAGGCGGCTCTCGAGCAAGCGCGCGCAGACCTCGCCAAAGCGAGCGGCGCGCAGCACGAGAGATTCGCCGGGTTGGTCAGCAAGCTCGAGAACGAGCTGAGAGAGGCGCTGGACCGGAAGGCGAAGGCGATCGCCAGAGCGCAGCTGACCCGGTCGGGTCACGTCTATGTCATCTCGAATCTCGGCTCCTTCGGGGAGGGCGTCTACAAGATCGGGATGACGCGCCGTCTGGAGCCGCTCGTTCGCGTCAAGGAGCTGGGAGACGCATCGGTCCCCTTCAGCTTCGACGTCCACGCCATGATCTACAGCGAGGACGCACCCGCCCTGGAGCGCGCGCTGCACGTCGAGTTCGACGGCCGTCGCGTGAATCGAGTCAACACGCGGAAGGAGTTCTTCCGCGTGTCGTTGGCAGAGGTTCGCAAGGCGGTCGCCAAGCACCACGGCGTCATCACCTTCGTCACGGTGGCTGAGGCGGAGGAGTACTGGAAGACCGTCGCGATCACCAACGAGGACAGCGGGATCGCCGCGGTGGCGGCGTCGTAGTCGTACGTGGCCTGCGGCGTTGGCGACATGCCTGTGCACACCGCCGCCTCATGGTGTTCCGAAGAACGCGTCCATGGTCACCGTGGTGAGCCCGAGGCGCTGGGCGTGCGCGTTGTTCTTCACGCCGTAGGTGGTGACCAGCGTGAGGAACACCGTCTTCCTCGTGCCGGTCGCCCGACGGAACACCGCGCGCTTTCGCTCGAGCGCGTGGGCGTAGCCCTTGTCGACCACGTAGTCGGTCTCCGAGAACTTCATCTCGCATAGGTTGGTGCTGCGGTCGGCTCGATCGATGACCAGATCCACCTGCGCGCCTTCGTCGTCCGGATCCAAGGGGCGGTGTGACCAGGGGGCCTCTTCCGTTTCGACGGCGGCGATCCCCAGCGCGCGCTTGATGGACATGACGTGCTTCAGGCAGAGGCTCTCGAAGGCGAGGCCACTCCAAGCGCGGAAGCGAGGGCTCGCCCGCTTGCGCTGCCAAGCCCCCTCCCCGCGACCTCGATGCTTCTCGATCCAGGTGAGGTAGAAGAGGGAGTACTCGTCGGCCAAGCGGTAGACGGCGTCCCGCTGATCGTGGCCGAGCGGCGTGCTGCGCGCGATGAAGCCCGACTCCTCCAGCTCGTCGAGCACCTTCGTGGCCGTCCCACCCGAGACCATGCCCACGGCCTGCAGGAGCTCGCCCCGTGTGGTCCCCCGACGCCTCGCGGCGAGCGCGCGCACGACCGCTTCGTGACGCTCGGCTCGGTCGAACAGCGAGGCGTAGAGCTGCTCGAATTCGTCCCGTAGGAGTCCATCGCGGGTGAAGCACGCGCGCTCGATGGCCTGCGCCGCGGACTCGCCCGCCCTCGCTTGCTTCAGGTAGTGGGGCACTCCCCCGAAGGCCATGTAGAGCTCGAGCGTCTGGTAGTGCCCCAGGTCGACATCCCGTGAGCGAAGATACGCGTCGGTCTCTGCCAGCGTGAAGGGCTCCAGGCGGATCCGCCGGGTCACCCGGTTGTGGAGCCCGCCCCGTTGCTTGACCACCTTGCGGAGCATCCACGAGGCGCTCGATCCACAGATCACGACGAGCAGCCATTCCTGCGAAGAAGCCCAGCCGTTCCAGAAGTGCTCGAAGGCGGCGAGGAACCCGGAGCGACGCGTCGCGAGCCAGGGCAGCTCGTCGAGGAACACGACTCGCTTTCCGGCGCCAGCGGCCGGGCGTGAAGCCTTCAAGTGCGCCTCGAGGAGACGAAACGCGTCCGCCCAGCTGGCCGGCGTCGCGAGCGGGAGCCCCGTTCCGGTCGCCCTCCCGAGCGCGGTGGTGAAGGCGTCCAGCTGGGACTTCATGTCGCCGGCGTGCGAGCCAGTGAGCTCGAACGCGATGGCCTCGCCGAAGAACTCGCGGATCAGGAAAGTCTTGCCGATTCGTCGGCGACCGTAGACCGCGACGAGCTCCGGTTCGGCGGAGCGCATAGCCTCGCCCAGCAGGACGCGTTCGGCTCGACGGCCCACGAGCATGGTCACCTTATACAGCCACAGCTCGCCCAATTCCAGAGTTGTGGCTGATTATAGTTTCCCTAACCCAGCCACATCGCGCCGTCCCAGCCACTTGTGGCTGCGTATGATTGCCCAGAAAACGCCTCGATTACGCGTGGGAGCTGGCGCTCCTCTCGACCGAAGAGCCGTCGCGACCCACGACGCGCCGCCGCACCTGGCCCACGCTCTGCTTGCTGGCCGGATGCTCGCTCCAGACAATCGGGGACGATCCTCGTCATTCGTCGAGCTCGGACACAGGCGTTTGACGAATGAACAGGATCGTCCCCGATGATTACTCGCGATTCAGGGCGTGGATGACCGTGGAGCTGGGCGTGGGCGGCGTCCCGACGGCGGCTCTCGCGCATCGCTCCTCGGCCGTGCCCTGGTGAGGCGGGCGTAGAGAGAACACGGGGCCGTCCGGGGTCTGCTCGACGACCGCGACCACGACCGGGCCCTGGGGCACACACGCGAGAACGACCTGCCGACGTGACTCGATCCACGCGCGGACGGCGTCTTCGTTGGCGGCGGACGGCTCCTCGGGCGAGACGATATCGCCCCTGCGCGCGGCCTCGCGGAGCGCCACCGCCTCCGCGAAGAACCGACGGACCCCGCCGGACTCCGTCGACACGAGCTGGGTCGTCGTCCCGCAGAGGTCGAAGCGTAGGTAGCCCTCCGGGAGCTCGCTCAACCTGTCGAGCGCGACCTGGTACGCCAGCGCGCTGCCCGCCCGCTCGAGCTGGACCGACGCGGGCTCCACGACGATGCTGGCACCGTCGCAGGCTCCCCGCGCGGCGGCCGGCGCGGCGACTTCGACGAAGACCACGTCGACATCGCGCGCCGGCGCATACGTGAGCGTCGCGTCGTATGTGCTGTCGACGGTGAGCCGCAGCGCCGGCTGGCCCCCGGCGCTCCCGGAGGCGAGACGAACTCTGCCTCGGCTCCACGCGCCGGCCGGACCACCGGAGCTCGGCGAGGCCGCGCCCTCAGCTGGCGCGGCGGCCTGGCGCGGTGCGCGGCTGGGCGCTTCTCCTCCCCCGGAGTCGTGCACGCACACGCGGGCCCCTTGCTGCCCGGCGCACGCATACGTCTCTTGCCGTCCGCACCCGGAAACGCGGTAGCTGTTGGCGCCGAGATCGACGACCTCTACCTGGTCCGACGGACACGAGAACTCGTTCGCGAAGCGCACGCGCGCCGCATCGGGACCGCACCCGAACATCGCGGCGCCTACCGCAGCGGCGACCGAACACCCGTAGAGCAACCTCTTCACGCAGAGCTTCTACTGTTCCAGGCTCCTGCAAGCAACACTTGACCCGTGGACCGTGCAAAACCGGGCAGGCGGGCGGTCATACTTGCTATCCTCTCGTTGCGGTGTACGGCTGCTCGACCGCAAGACCTCGGAGTGGACATGAAGGCACGGTTCGTTGGTGTGGCGTTGGTCGTCGGCGCATGCTCGCTCCTCACGAGGAGCGTCGTCTTCGCGCAGGATGCGGCGCCCCGCGAGGACGCCGTCCCGACGGAGCCGAGCGCTCCCGCGTCGCCACCGCTCGACGTGGTCATGACGCATGACGGCGGGATGGTCCGCGGCACGATCATCGAGAGCGTGCCCGGTCAGTACGCGGTCATCACGCTGCCCACCGGCGAGACGCGGCGCTTCGACGGCGCCCAGATCCGCTACGCGGGACCTCGGTCCGGCGCGCCGACCTCGACCCTGTCGAGCCCCGGGGCGCCCCCAGCCGCTAGCCCACCCTCCACGGCCGAGGCGGCGGATACCTCCGCGATCGAGCTCCGCCTCGGGTCACCGCAGCCGGGCGTCACCTTCCATCGCGTACGACTGACGTCGACCGCCGAGGTCACCGCCTCCGGGTTCTCGCAGGGGCGCGTCGTCTCCATGGCCGGGACGGCCCGCGGTCACACGTTCGAGCGCCTCTGCACGGCGCCATGCCAGGTGGAGCTCCCGCGAGGGGAGTACGAGCTCGCCCTCAGCGCAGGTGGGGATCCGATCCCCGCAGCGGAGATCGTACGGCTGGATGCCGCGACCGCGGTGAGCGGGGTGTACACCGACAACTCCGGGCTCCGGGCCGCAGGTTGGGTCAGCATCATCGGGGGCGGCCTCGCCGGCGTCGCCATCGTGCTCGTGCCCATCCTGACAGGCACCGACATCGTGAACGACTCAGCCGGCTTCTGGGCCCCCTTCGGCGTGGGGTTGGGTGTCATCGCGGTGACCTCGATCATCGGCTGGGTCCTCACGTCCCAACAGGACGGCGCGACGATCCGGTTCGATTGACGGCTGGCCTCGACACGATCTGCGAGGTGCTCACCGCCGCCGGCTAGCCCGGCGAGAGGATGCCATCGCCATCCTGCGGAGCGCGCTCTGCGGAGGGAACGCAAGCAGCTGCTCGGTCGCCGCGATCCCCGCTGCGCCTCGAGATGAGTCCCGTGGGCGAGGCTCTTCGTCACCTGGGCGAATCTCCGGCTGCGAGCACGCGCGTCCCCGACGGTGATAGGATGTCGGCGTGGGTCGACGCTTCCACACCCTCCTCGTGCTGGTCGCCGGAGCGGCCGCGACGCTCTCGGGCTGCACCGGGACGCTCTCGAGCGACGGCGCTCCTCTGCCGCCCTCGATGGACGGCGGCGCGGACGCCGACCTCGGCCCCGACTCCGGACCCCGCGTCGCCGTGGACGGTGGAGCCGGCGTGGACGGAGGGTCCGACGCGGACGGCGGACCCGAGCTGGACGGCGGCCCCGGGTGCACGCCGAGCTGCGCCGGGCGGAGCTGCGGCAGCGACGGCTGCGGTGGATCCTGCGGCACCTGCGAGGCCGGGAACACGTGCAGCGGCGGCGCGTGCGTCGCGACCGAACCCATGTGCGGCAACGGGGTACGCGAGGGTGACGAGAGGTGCGACGGCGACTGCCCGACGTCTTGTCCGGACACGGCCTGCACGTCCGGCCGACTCGTCGGCAGCGCCTCCAGCTGTGACGCGCGCTGCGAGTCGAGCCCCGTGACCGCGTGCACCTCCGGTGACGGGTGCTGCCCCTCCGGGTGCACCCTCCCCGCGGACTCGGACTGCTCCTACGACTGCACCGACCTCGGGTCCTGGCCCGCCGACTGGGCGGCCGAAGAAGAGCTCGCGCTCGACGAGATGAACCGCCACCGCAGCACGGGCTACATGTGCGCGTCGGGACCCAAGATGTCGGTCCCTCCGCTCACCATGGACCCCGCCGCGCGCGTGGCCGCTCGGTGCCACAGCCAGGACATGGCCGAGAACGACTTCTTCAGCCACACCGGCTCCGACGGCAGCTCGTTCTCCACCCGCATGCGCCGGGCGGGCTACTCCGGCTCCCCTCGGAACGAGAACATCGCGGCTGGAAACGCGGGCGGCGTCGCCAGCACCGGCCAGTGGATGGGCAGCAGCACCGGTCACTGCGACGCGGTCATGGCGTCGGGCAACAGTGACGTCGGCATCGGCTACTTCCGCTTGAGCGGGACCCGCTGGACCCACTACTGGACCGCGGTCTTCGGGCGCTGAAGCGTTCTCGTGGTGCGTGCTGGGCAGCCCGCCGGTTGCCCCACGTCGCCGTCGGACGAGCGTTTGATAACCTTGTAATCGGCCCGTATTGGTGCACTCGCTGTGATAGCGTGCCTGGGATCACCGGTCACGAAGCGGGGAGTACGATGAGGAATACGCTCAATCATGGCATGGCGTTCGTCGCCGCCGTCGCGCTCTGCGCTTGTGGGGGAAGCGGGCCGGACGAAACGGACGCCGGGACCGTCGCGGTCGACGGGGGACCTCGGTGCGCGGCCTCGGAGGTCATGTGCGACGACGCGTGCGTCGACCTCCAGACGGATCGCGACCACTGCGGCACCTGCAGCACGACCTGCGGCACCGGCGAGGACTGCGCGGCTGGCGCGTGCGCGCTGGTGTGCGCCGGCGGAACGGAGCTCTGCGGCGCCGAGTGCGTCGACACGGATCTGGATCCGGCCCACTGCGGCGGCTGCGGGGTCGCCTGCGACGCGGGCGAGGTCTGCTCGGCCGGCACCTGCGGGCTCGAGTGCACGGGCGGAACGACGGCCTGCGACGGCGCCTGCGTCGACGCGCAGCTCGACCCCGCCAACTGCGGCGGATGCGGCGTGACCTGCGACGCGGGCGAGGTCTGCTCGGCCGGCACCTGCGGGCTCGAGTGCACGGGCGGAACGACAGCCTGCGACGGCGCCTGCGTCGACGCGCAGCTCGACCCCGCCAACTGCGGCGGATGCGGCGTCGCCTGCGGCGCGGGCGAGGTCTGCTCGGGAGGCACCTGCGGGCTCAGCTGTGCCGGCGGAACCACCCAGTGCGGTAGCACCTGCGTCGACGCGCAGCTCGACCCCGCCAACTGCGGCGGATGCGGGCTGGCCTGCGGCGCGGGTGAGGTCTGCTCGGCCGGGACCTGCGGGCTCAGCTGCGCCGGCGGCGCGACCCGGTGCGGTAGCGCCTGCGTCGACACGCGGCTCGACGCCGCCAACTGCGGTGGATGTGGAGTGGCCTGCGGCGCGGGCGAGGTCTGCGCCGGAGGGAGCTGCGTCCTCGACTGCGTGGGCGGCTCGACGCTCTGTTCGATGATGTGTGTCGACACCGACCACGATCCGGCGAACTGCGGCGGATGCGGGGCCGCGTGTGCGAGCGCCCCTCGAGCGACGCCGGTCTGCGTGTCGGGCAGCTGCGACTACCTCTGCGACGCCGGCTACGCCGACTGCGACGCGGCGCCGGATTGCGAGACCGACACCCGGTCCGACCCCAACAACTGCGGCGGCTGCGGCGTCACCTGCGGCGGCGTCTGTTCCGCGGGCATGTGCGTGACGTCGGCGACGTTCAGCTACACCGGGGCTCAGCAGACCTTCGTCGTGCCCCCCGGCGTGACGTCGATCCTCGCGACGGCCTACGGAGCCCAGGGCGGCTGCAGCCTCGGTGGGCGGGGCGGCGAGGCCATCGCGCGCTTCCCCGTCACTCCCGGGGAGACCCTCTACGTCTACGTCGGCGGCGCGGGCCAATGTGGCACCCCCGGCATGTTGCCTGGGGGCTTCAACGGCGGCGGCGCCAAGTACACGACCAGCGGCGACTTCTGGGAAGGCGGCAGCGGCGGCGGCGCCTCGGACGTGCGTCGTGGCGGCACGGCGTTGACCAACCGCGTCGTCGTCGCGGGCGGCGGCGGCGGGCGCGGCTATGGCGGCCAGGCGGGCGCCGGCGGGGGCCTCAACGGCGCCGACGGCAACCCGACCGGGGGCGGCTGCGACTCCTTCTGCGCAGGGCACGGCGGCACCCAGTCCGCCGGTGGCGCCGGTGGAGACTGCAACTCCGGCTTCTGCGTGGGGCTCCCGGGGGCCCTCGGCGTCGGCGGTCGTGGGACCGGCTGCGCCGCGAGCGGCGGCGGTGGTGGTGGCGGCTACTACGGCGGCGGCGGCGGTGGACACTGCTCGGCGGGCGGCGGCTCGAGTCGCGTCGACTTCCCGGGCAACTCCGGGTTCTCGACGACCGCAGGCGTGCGCACCGGCCACGGCGAGATCACGCTCTCCTACTGACCAGCCTCGTTGGAGCACCGACCCAAGCGGTGCTCGTCCCATGCGGGCGAGCATCGCTCATCGTCGGCCAGGACGCCGGGTGCTCCGCAAGCGCGCTCGATGTCTCGTCGGTCGGGCATGGCCCTTTGCGCTCTCGTCGCGCCGTGAACATCTCGGAGCAGGCCGCTCGCGGAGGAGGCCACCCACGAGCCATTCCTTCGTCCATGTGTGCGACTCTTCGCTGGCGAGATGCCCCGACGACATCAGCAGTGGTGCGACCTCTGTGCGGGTCACGGCGAGTGTCGAGACTGCGGCGAGATCGGACTGGCGTGCGACCTGTGCGGTGGCACGAACCGATGCGCTGGCTGCGGAGGATCGGGGCGCGTCGTGGTCTCCGTGGACACGCTGCCCCCCGCGCCACCGCGCCCGTGGCGCCGCGCGGACTTGCATGCGCTGAGCCTCCATCCGCTGCCGGGGTCCATCGAATCGACGGTGGAGTGGCTCGAAGATGTCCAGAGAGCGCCCCGACTCCGCGAGTGCGAGGCGGAGGGGATGCTGACAGAGGCCTTGCGCCACCCGCGAGAGTCCACGCCGGTGCCCGGCGAGCGATATCTGGCCACGGGCCAGCCTTGGCGCGCTCGGTCTGGCTCACCGTGTTTCTCCATCCTCCACCGTGACTGGGATCCCTCGCCGGCCGGGTGGGCGGAGCTGGTGCACGAAGCTCGAATCGTCGAGCTCGACCTCTTACGCAGCGCATTTCTCAGCTCCTACGCAAACCCGGTGGGCATCGTCGAGGTGACGGCGGTCCATGGGCTCGAGCACATCGCTCGCCGGCTCGCTGGCGAACCCGAGTCGGATCCCGGCGCGTCCCTGACCTACGGGCTCATCGAGGGGGCGGCGGTGCATCGATACTGCGGCTCGAACGGGATCATGGTCCTGCTCCAAGGCGGCCAGGAGATGGAGCACTGGATGGCCTTCGAACACGTGCAAGGTCGACCGACGCGGTTGATCGCGCAGTGGGAGCACATCGGTGGCTCCAGGGTCGGGGTGCTCGGTGCCCGGGCCCTCACACCCGACGACATCGAGCGCCTCGGGATGCGTGAAGCGGGAAGCACGTCGTCGTGAGGGACTGGGTCCGCCTCCAGGCGCCCTGCGACGTGGGGTTGGGGCGTCATCGCGGGGGGCGTTCATCGTCTCGTTGGTCGGGCATGGTCCTTTGCGCTATCGTCGCGCGGTGAAACATCTCGGAAAGAGCACTGTACTGTGCGCTCTCTTCGCGCTCGGTTGCGCAGGGCGCATCGTGGTCGTCGACGGCATCGAGGTCTACGAGGGACACTGGCGGGCCGCGCGCGAGGGAGTCCAGAGCGTCGCGTCCTTCCAGTTCGAGTGTCCTCCCGACGCGTTGAGCTACTCGTTGCTGCGGAGATCTGGCCGTGCGGTCTCGCAGGTCGGTGTGACGGGATGCGGTCACCGGGATGTGTACACGCGCATCGGCTCGGAGTGGTTTGGCAGCGGGCAGCGAGAGGCTGCTGCCGATGCGCAACAGCGGATCGAGGCTGCGGCCCAGGCGGCGGCTGCGGCACAGCGGCAGCAGAGTCAGCAGTGACGTCGAACGAGACTGCCACCGGCCTCTGAACACGAAGCGGAGGCTATCGCCAGCTCGGGTCCACGTCGCGCAGGGCGATCGCGAGGTCGCGGTCGTCGATGCGGCGGACGCTCTCGAGGTCGCGGGTCTCGCTGAAGCACGTCAGCTCGGCCATCAGGAGCGCGTCGGCGCCGGGGTGCAGGTTGACGGGGAACGCGGGCGTCCCGGTCTCGACGAGCGCGTCCCCCTCGAGCCGCATGAGGCCTCGCGTCGGGTCGCCGACGTACACCTCGCCCCGCCACTTCGCGACGCCCGTACCCATGCCCTCGAGCGGCGCTCGCTCGGCCCACCCATGCTGGCTGCCCTCGAGCAGCGCACCTCCCGGCGTGGTCGCGTAGAGCTCGTCGGGGGAGACGACGAACACACGGCTGATGGGGCCGCGGAACGGGATCGCCCAGGGGCGCCACGCGCGCCCGTCCCAGCGCGCCGCGAGCCCGTCGTGCCCCACCACGACGACGAAGTCCGGCGCGCAGCCGTGCACGTGGAGCGCCCGCGCGGGAGGCGAGGGCATCGGGCGAACATCGCGACCGTCGAAGCGGTGGAAGGCGTCTCCACTCCACGCGATGACGTGTTCGTCGTCGAGCACGAAGACGCCCTGCGCTGCCGGGAAGGGGAGACGCTCCCACGCGAGGCTCCCGTCGGGCGGAGTCCGCCACACACCGCCCTGCGCGTCGCTGAACGCGGCGACGTAGACCCGTCCAGACGGGCTGCGGCCGAGGTCCCAGAGCCAGACCGGGGTGGTGACGATGTGCTGGATGCGTCCGTCGACGACGCGTCCGACGAACGACTCACCCTCATCGGGCCCCGGACGCTCGACGTCGTCGCTGCGGCGGCCGAGGATCCATGCCGCGTCGAAGCTGTCCCCGACCACGTGGCTCGTGCCGTAGCGGACGGGCTCGTAGCCGGCCCCGGAGGCGCGAGGGTAGGCGCCTCGCAGCCGGCCGCGATCGGTCTCGAGGGCGCGGCTCTCCCAGAGCGGGCGCCCACTCCCCATCGCGGCCTCGATCTCGGCGCGCTCGAGACGCCGCCGCGCGCCATCCGGCTCGAGCGCGGTGACCGACTCGCTCGCGGTGATCAGCAGCGCATCCCCTGGGTGGAGGTGATGTCCGCTCAGATCGGTCGAGAGGTCGTCCGGCCGGTCGAGGCGGAAGAGGCCGCTGGGGCCGACGACCCAGCCCTCGCCCTCCCAGTGGGTCGCGTGATGCGCCTCCCCTCCGAGCGGCGTCGGCTCGAAGCGCCCCCCATCGAGCTCTCCCGCGCCCCGCGACGCGACCACGACCCACCGCCCGGCCGCGTCGCGCCACGCGGCGAGAGGCCAGGCGAGCGCCTCGAAGCGCTGCGGCGCGCTCCACGATCCGGACCACTCGCTCACCTCTCCGTCGTTGGAGATCGCGACGAGGTCGGCTCTGCTGGGGCCGCCGATCGTGCAGAGGCTCGCCAGCGGGGGCGGCGCGAGCCGCGACGCGCTCTCCCCGTCCAGGCTGAAGAGCGCGGGGGCGCCCGAGCCGTCGAGGCCGTGGGCCAGGAGCGCGCCGTCCCTCAGCGGCGTCAGCTGGCGTGGCGGTGGGTCGGGGAGCGGGGTCGGCGTGATCTCGATCGGCGCGGTCGGCCCGAAGCCGAGGAGCGCGTCGGCCTCGAAGAGCCGCTCGCTGCCGCCGAAGCGAGCCGCGATGCTGCATGCGCCGCCCGACGGGAGGGGCGCGAGCCCGAAGAGGGGCGTGAGCGTGGCCCACGCGTCGACGACCGCCCCCGCGACCACCCGCAAGCACCAGTGCTCGGTCCGCTTCGGGTCGGGGCGCCGCCCGAACCGAGTGTCGGTGAGGACGAACCGGCGCGCGAGGACGAAGGCGTCTTCGAGCGACGAACCCACGCACGCGTCTACCTTCAGCTCGAGCATCATCCGCCTCCCTGGACCTCGGGGATGCTACCCGTGGTGCGCTGCGCCGGAGTGCCGATCCGCGCGCGCTGGTCCTGAAGGCACTGGATCTGCGCCTGCGGGCTCTGCTGCTGCGCGGTGCCGAGCCGCCGCTGCGCCTCGGCGTGCGCCCGCTCGGCCGCCTCTCGACGGCCGGTCGCGTCGAGCGCCATCTGCTCGCGTTGCGCGGCCATGTTGGCGGGGAGCTGCGGGCTGGTCGCCTCCGCCCAGCGCAGGTCCTCGGTCTGCTGCGCGGCCGCGACCGCGTCGGCCGCTTCGTCGACGCCCTGCTGCGCCGCCGCGACCTCCGCGTCTGCCGCCGCCTGCTCGTCCGGCCCCCATGTCCGCCCCTGCTGGCGCGCGATCTCCTGGTCCAGCGCCTCGAGCCTCGCCTGGGGGGTCTCGCACGCGTCCCGGTAGGCCTTCAGACACTCCTTCGCCTGCTCGGACGGCGACGCGTCTTTGTTGGTGTTGTCTACCAGCGGGACGCTGTTCGGGTCCGTCGCGTCCGCGGTCGCGGCGGAGCCTGGCGCCGCGTGCGGCCCGACGGTCGCGGCGTCTCCCGCGGCGACACCCCTCGCGCGGTTGACCGCGGCGGCCCGATCGTTGGCGAGCGCGGCGTGCCCGCCGAGCCCCGCGTCGTCTCGCGCCGGCGCGTCGCGCAGCCCATCGGGGAAGGCGCGACGATGAGAGTCCACGGCGGTGTCGATCAGCTCGTCCTGATCCGCCCTGCGCTGCTCAGCCGGATAGTCGTGGCTCCCCGCGGGCGCGGCCTGCTCCCTGTCCCGCGCCTGTCGCTGCTCGGTCTGGGACACGTCGTGCTCGACGGTGCCCGGCGCGGTGGCGCTCCCCATCGTCAGCATGCTCGGCGCGCCGCGCTCGGTGTAGCCGTCGACGCAGGTCGCGCAGTTGTCTCCGCGGCGGCTCGGGCGGGCGCGATGCGAGGCGTCCGGGCCCAGGTGGCCGACCGTGGACGCGGCCTGCCAGCGGTCAGCGAAGGAGGGCACCGGCGGCTCGCCCGGACGCGCCTCGGCGGCGCCAGGTGATCGCTGCCCGGTCCGGACCATGGTCTCGTGATGGCGGACGCGGTCCCGCGCTGGCGCGACGCGGTCCGAGAGCGCCCCGTAGGTCCCGATCGCCTCCGGGTTGATGTTGCAGGCGAGGAAGGCGGCGACGCAGTCCGCGGAGAACACGCCCGCGCCACCCGCGAGGAGGAAGTTGACGGGGACGTGCGGCGCCGGTGTGCTCATCGCACCCAGCCCTCGGGCTCGGTGAAGCGACGCGCCCACGCGGAGAGCGCGTCGGCCTCCCAGAAGCCCCCATAGACGGCGCGCCCCGCCGGAGCGATGAAGTCGCGCAAGACGTGATGCGCGCTGGCGTAGGACGAGCAGCTCTCCATCCAGTTCATGTCCGCCAGGGTCGGGCTCGGGGCAGCGCGCAGCAGCCCACCCTCGCGGCCCTCCAGCCACGACGCATCGTTGCGGACGGCGTCTGCGCCGATCTCTTCACGGGCCTCCGGCGCGCGATCGAGGAGGCCGCGGCCGAGCAGCGTGAGCCAGTTGACGCTGGACGGCCCGAGGGGCGCACGGATCCGCTGCCGGTCGGGCTGCTGCACGTCGACGCCCCAGTACCGCTTCGCCCACCTCCAGGCGGCGGAGGCGGCGCTGCAGGGATCGAACGGGTTCATGGCGACGAGGTAGCCGGCTGTGCCCCACCAGTGCGGCACGTGGTGGCAGGCCTCCATCGCGAGCTGGAACAGATCTCCCGCCGAGTCCTCCGGCCGCAAGCCGAGCTGGATGTATCCGGCGCCCACGCCGCGGGCCTCGTCCACTTCGCGGTGAGAGAAGAAGACCTGCGGCGCGTCCGTGCGGTCCGCGACGTGGAGCTCGAAGAGGTGGCGCGGGGATCCGTCCAGGCCACGCGCGCCCAGCTCCTCGACGAGCATCTCCAGCTCCCGCTCCCGCAGCGCGACCCAGCGGTTCCTGAGGCTGGTCCGCATCCAACGCAGCCGCTCCCGGGGCGCGTACTCCAGGAACATCGAGAGCATGCGGGCCGCGCCGGCCCCCGGCTCGGGGGGGCGATGCCGCGTGTAGAGCGTCAACCCGAGCGCGCATTGCGCGAGCCAGACCGACGGATCGTGACGGTACGCGCGCGGGGCGGGCAGAGGCCCACATGAGGCGATGGCAGTGGACACGGTCCCCCCTCCCGATCCGATGCGGAAGCAAACTCCGAGTCGATGGCGCTGTCAAGTCGACAGACACACCTGCACCTCTCCGCCGCTGCTGGATTCCCGAGCCCGCGCGCAAAGGGGACGCGACCAGTGGCAACAACGCGCCGAGGAGGGCACGGGACGCGAGAGCTCGACGCAGCGCTCCCGACGAGATCCGCCCAACCCCGCTCGCCACGAGCTGCGAGTGAGGGGGCGTCGTGCACGCCAGGGCGGGAGGTCGCGCCGGTCGGCTTGAAGGGGGGTGGCAAATTTTCCGATGGTGCGGGCGCGTCGCCGCGGGCTAGCTTGGCGCCTTCAACCAAGGGGAGCTCTCATGCGCATTCGTCATCGGGTCGGTCTGGTCCTCGGGCTCTTCGCCGTCGTCGTGGGAGTGCTCGCGAGCCTCCCTCTCGACTCGTCCGCGCAGGACGCGCCGACCCTCTGGTTCCGGGTTCGCCGGAGCGTCATCGTGGAGCCCGGTCAAACGTGGCAGGCCGCGCGGCCGGGGTCGATGCAGTCGATGAACGGCGTGACATTCAATTTCGAGGTGTCCCCGACCATGGCGATCGTCGAGACGCTCGACGACGGGCCCTACTCCGCCGTGATGGTCGGCTGCAACGACCGAGCGCGGGTCCGCCGCTCGATGCTCATCGTCGGACGACGCCATGGTCCTCGGAAGGACGTGCAGGCGGTGGTCGACGTCTACTGCGGACCGACCGCGCCCACGGACTGATCGCCTCGAGCCGGGCTCAGTCGCGGTCGCCCCATGACGCCGGCGATCTTCAGGGCCGTGACGAGCGCGCTCGCAACTCCCTCGCGCGACTGGCCCTCGACAGCAAGACTTATTTCTGCATGGCGCCGGCTCGCAGGCCCAACAGCAGGCGGCGACGCGGCTCATCCGCGCGCCGCCGAGGAGAGCCGTGCTAGAACAGGGCGACGCATGGCCCTCGTAGACTGCGCCCCGTGCCCGAAGTGCGCGCTCCTCCAGGAGGCTTCCGAGGAGCGCTGCCACGAGTGTGGGGCCGAGCTGCCGCGTTCCCCCGACGTATTGGCCCTGCCTCCGATCCCCCCGCAGCTGCGAGTGCGCTACCACCCGAAGCGGTTCGACGCCGAGGGCGGCTACCGCGACGGGGCGAGCCGTCCCGTGGACACGGTGGAGGTGTCACGTGCCCCCGTGGCCTTACGACGGCGCCTGCTCTCGGCCACCGTCTCCACGATGCTCCTCGGGTTGCCCGGCCTGGCCGCCCTGCTCTTTCCGCTGCTCGAGCCGGACATGCCTCGGCTGGACTCCGCGCTCTTCGCGGCGCTCGGGCTCTTGATGCTGTCCGTCGGCTACTGGGTGCTCGCGCAGTCGGTCGACGGACTTCGGTCCCGCCTGCGCATCGATGAGCGTGGCGTGCACGCGCCCGGGCTGACCCTCCTCCCCTCCTTCCTGGACGGAGGGGTCAGCGTCGCGCACAGCCCCGAGGCGGTCTTGCGACGCCACGAGCAAGCGGCCTCCAAGCGGTATGGGACGCCCACGAGCTACTTCCTGAGTCTGGTGCATCAGAAGGGAGTCGGGATCTGGGAGACGCAGGACGAAGCGGAGGCCACGTTCGTTCACGCGCTGGCGCGCGCTGTGCTGGACGGTGAAGGCCTCGGCCCCGCTCGCGCTGGCACCGCCAAGGTGCGAGTCGCGGTCGAAACGCCAGCCGAGGAGGAGGACGCGTCGGCCCCGGTCGATGGCGACCCCACCGCCGCCTCCGCCGAGCGCTGAGCCTCCCGCTCAGCGCTGCGTCTTGGTGGGTCGGCGGCCCAGCAGGAGCGAGCGGTCGCGCCTCATCGTCTCGGCGAGGAAGTCGAGCACCACGCGGACGCGCGGGGCGTCACGGACGTCGTCGTGCACGTGGATCCACACCGCCTCCTTGGGCTCGTCGGGCATCGGCAGGTACCGCAACAGAGCGTGCGCGTCGCCGAGGTAGCGGGGCAGGACGGCGATGCCCGCGCCGGCGAGCGCGCCCTCGAGCAGCGCGAGGCTCAGCTCGCTGACCAGCGCGGGGCGCGCGCCGCGGGTCAGCGCCTGTACCCACTGCGCGTCCAGCGCGCCGGGCGTGAGCGCGGGAGACAGGATCGGGTGCTCGCGCAGGTCCTCGGGCCCGTTCAGCTCGCGGCCCGCGAGGTACGCCTCGGCCGCGTAGAGCCCGTACTTGATCGTGCCCGCCGCCGCACGACCAGGCCGTCGACGTTCGAGCGAAAGCCGCGCAGGGCGATGTCCGCCTCGCGCTTGGCGAGGTCGAGCACGTCGCCCACGGGCAAGAGCTCGAGCGTCAGCCCGGGGTGACGCCGCCCGAGGTGCGCGAGCCGTGGGGCCAGGTAGGACACGCCGAAGGTCTCTGGCGACGTGATGCGCACGGTGCCCTCGAGCGACTGCGCCTGGGCCTGCGCGCTGCGCTCGACCGCGTGCACCGCCTCCTCCACGCGGCGGAAGCTCTCGAGCAGGCGCTCGGCGTCGGCGGTCGGCACGATGCCCTTCCGCGATCGCGTGAACAGACGCAGGCTCAGCGCCGCCTCCAGCGCGTCCACGCGACGCCCGACGGTGGTGTGATCGACGCCGAGCGCCTTCGCGGCGCCGCTCAGCGACCCAGCGCGCGAGAGCGCGAGCACGAATCGAAGGTCGTCCCAGTTCATCGGAGCCCGATGCGCCCTCGATGGCGCGTTGTGGATTTTCGCACAACGCATGTGAATGGGCACGCGTTCCCCGGCCCACGGCGCTGCCCTAGGGTGTTCGCATGGGGGAATCGCACATCGCGCGCGCGTCGGTCTCGGGCGCCGCGCTCGTCCTTTTTTGTTGCGCGCTGCAGGGCTGCCACCTCTCGCACGGGCGCGGCGAGCCGAGTGACGATCCAGGCCGCGCTGATGCAGGCAGCGCTGATGCAGGCAGCTGCGTCGAGCCCTGCGAACCGAGCGCCTGGGTCCGCGCCTTCGCCGCCGAGTCGCCGACCGCCACGCGGCGCGTCGCGCACGACGGCGAGGGCAACGCGTACATCGTCGGCAGCGGCGGGCTCGTGAGCTACGCGCCGGACGGCCGTCGGCGGTGGGGCCGCTACCTCGGTGGCGTGTACGCGACGCAGCTCGCCGTGACGCGCGCGGGCGACGTCTTCGTCGCGGCCGAGTACGAGGGAGCCGCGGACGTCGGCGGCGAGCCGCTCACCTCGCCGCCGGGCCGGACGAGCCTCGTCGTCGCGCGCTTCACGAGCGACGGCGCGCACCGCTGGTCGCGTTCCTTCGGCGGAGACACGCTGCACGGCGAGGTGGACCTCCGCCTCGCGGCCGGCGCCGACGGCGTGTACCTCGGCGGCCTCTTCAGCGGCACGCTCGACTTCGGCGGAGCACCGCTCGTCGCCGCGCCCTTCGAATACACCAGCTTCCTGGCGAGCCTCGACCCCGAGGGAGGCTTCCGCTGGGCTCGGACACTCGGGCGCACGCAGCTCGGCCACGATCCCCTCGTCGGCGTCGACGGGCGCGGGCACGTCTACGTGAGCGGCTACCATCCGGACGCGGTCGACCTCGGCGGCGGTCCGCTCGAGCCGGCGCGCGCGCACCTCGCGAGCTTCACGACGGAGGGCGTCCACCGCTGGTCGCGCGACCTCGAGGAGAGCGTCGACGCGCTCGAGGTCGCCGACGACGGCGCGCTCTTCGTCGCCTCGGGCGACACGGTGCGGCGCCTTTCCGCGGACGGAGTCGACGGAGCCACGCTCACGCTGCCGGACACGGTCGTGGACGTCGCGGTCGACGCGGCGGGCGCGCTCTACGTGGCCGGCGTGGCGCACGTCGCGCGCTACGACGCCGACGGCACCGAGCGCTGGACCCGACGCTTCTCGGTCGCTGCCCCGGTGGGGGCGCGCATCCGGGTGCACGACATCGACGTCGACGACGCGGGGAACGTCTCCACCGTCGCCGACTACCAAGGCACCGCGGACTTCGGCGGCGAGCCGCTCACGGGCGGGCGGCGAGCCTTCTTGCGCCACGACCGCGACGGGGCCCTCCGCTGGCAACGACGCTCCGGGGTCCTCTGGTGGCGCGGGCTGAGCGCGGCCGCCGACGCGGCAGGGAACGTCTACGTCGCCGGCACGTTCAGCGCCGAGCTCGACCTCGGCGGTGGCCCCTGGGTCGGCACCGACGACGGGGAGCTCTTCCTCGCCAGCTTCGGCCCGACCGGCGCGCACCGGTGGTCCCGGCGCTTCGGCGGCGTAGGGTCCTTCTACGCCGTACATCACATCGCGTTCGACGCCGAAGGTCACGTGTACCTCACCGGACTCTTCGCGGGCGCGCCCGACTTCGGCGGCGGCCCGCTCGAGACCTCGAGCAGCGCGATCTACGCCGCGAGCTTCACGGCCGACGGCGCGCATCGCTGGTCGCGCGCGCTCGGCGCGGTGTCTCGCGGGCGCGGCGTCGGCGCGGCTGTCGATCCGGGTGGCGACCTCCTCCTGGTGCGCCCCACCGTCGACGGCACGACGCTCGAGCGCTTCGCCCCCGACGGAACGCTCCTCTGGGCGCGGCCAATCGACCCGGTCAGCCTCGACCGAGGTCCGCCGAGCCTCGCGATCGACCGCCGCGGTGACGTCTACATGACGGCCATCGTATATGCCGCTGGATTCGACTGGGACGTGGTGGTCCGCGCCTACGACGCCGTCGGTGAGCTGCGCTGGGATCGACGCGTCGCCACGACCGACGACGAGCCGGGCGCGTCACTCGCGGCGCGCCCGAGCGGCGGCGCGTGTCTCGCGGGCCACTGGCGTCGCTCGCTCTCGATCGGCAGCCCGCGACCGCCGCCTGCGAGCGCGTTACTCGTCTGCTTCGACGTGGATGGCGAGCGCACCTGGTCGCGCGAGCTCGAGGGCGTCGGCGGCGCGGGCATCGGCCCGAGCGTCGCGGTGGGCCCCGACGGCGACGTCTACCTCGCGGCCAACTACGTCGGCCCCCTGCGCATCGGCGAGACCGCGCTCCCGACGCCCGCGCTCTCCGACGGGCTCGTCGCCCGCTTCAATTCGGACGGCACGCTGCGCCGCGCCCGCGTGTTCCGCACGGCCGTCGGGTCGAGCCTCCCGAGCGCCTGCGCCGTCGGCCCCGACGGAGTGTTCGTCGCCGGCTTCTTCGCAGGCGCGACCGACTTCGCCGGCACGCCCCGCTCGAGCGAGAGCTGGAGCGACCTCTTCATCGGCCACTTCCGCTGAGCTCTCCGGGGACGATCCTCGTCATTCGTCAAACTCCCAGCGCTCGGAGCTCGACGAGCGAATAGGATCGTCCCCGCAGCGTGCTTCATCGGGTCAGTTGCCGCCAACTCTCATGATACTCTGCCCGCATGGAGCATTCCTGCCTGCTGTACCTGGCCTGCATCGCGAGCCTGCTCACCAGTGGGTGTTTCTCGGGCCCCATGAGCGAGGGCATGCGGCTCGCCCGCGTACAAGACCGAGCCGTCTTCGACCTCGACTGCGAGAGCGACCTCGAGGTGCGCATGATCACCCGGAACACCTACGGCGCCGTCGGCTGCGGGCACCGCGCCACGTACGTACTGAGTCGCTGCAGCGACAACGACTTCGAGACCAACTGCACCGTCGTGCTCAACGGCATCGGTGGCGAGTCGGGTCCGGTCGATGTGCGAGGCCGCCCTAGGCGGGAGAGCGACGACGTGCCGGCCACGGCGCCGAGCGACTGACCTCCGAGTTGCCCCGGAACAATCCTCGTCCCTCGTCGAGCTCACGCGCCGTAGTTCGACGAATGAATAGGATCGTCCCCGTGGATGCAGGGGCCGTCAGCGCTCGGGGTAGAACAGCGCGCCGTTCATGCGGGCGCGGTTGTAGGCGAGCACGCCGGCCAGCGGCCTGTAGCGGTCGCGGTCGGCGACGCCTGCCTCCAGAGCGGCCTGCACGCGCGGGTCGTAGGCGGCGACCGTCATCCAGCCCGTGTAGCTGCAGTTGCCGAACGAGGGCGTGAGGGAGCCCGTGCCGTCGACGAACTGGTAGCAGTCGTAGACGTCGGGCCCCGCGGCCAGGTCGAGGAAGGTGCTCGCGAACGACTGCATGTCGGCCGCCGTCCAGTAGCTGCCGATCTGCTCCATGTGCGCCATGTTCGAGATCAGGTCGCTCGCGTGCGAGGTGTCCTGCATCGAGTCGCTCGCGCCGGTCCACGTCGACAGCCAGACGTAGGCGCTCGGCACCGTGTCGTGGCGCTCGAGGTTGGCGCGGAGGCTGTTCCGGGGTCCGGGTCGGGTGGACATGCCGACGTGGGCGATCTCCTGCCACACCGTCCGGTACTCGCCGCTTCGGCCGCCGCCGGTCAGGTAGTCCAGCTCGGCCGCGATGAGCATCCAGTGGCTCGCCATGTGGGTGCGCGAGCGGTACAGGTTGCCCAGCCCGCCCTGGTGCCACTTCTCCCAGATGTGGGTGTCGAGGAAGGCGAGCGTCGCGTCGTACCAGGCTTGGTGGCCGTCGCGAGCGAGCAGCGCCGGGCTGTCGCGCATGACACGCAGCAGCGTGGCCACGTGCCGCCACGCATAGCTCTCCCAGAGCGGCGTGCCGTCCACGGAGCGCGTCGCGTCGGTCGTGTCGGAGGGCCAGCCGCGGTACCCCTCGTTGTTGCCGCCGGGGCCGATGACGGTCGATCTCGCGATCATCGCGTCGACCCACGACTGCACCCGCTCGAGGTAGCTGTCGTCGCCGGTCGCCTGCCAGACGTCGACCGTCGCCTCGATCCACTCGGCGCCGTAGTAGTGCTGCTGCCGGCCTGCGTCGGAGGCGAAGGCGATGTTCGGGTTGCTGTAGTGGCTCGTGCCCGTGCTCGCCTGCGCGTACTCGTCGTCGAAGATGGCGCGCAGCTCGGCCACGGTAGCGGGCAGTCCGCGCCAGTGCAGTCGGTGCAAGTGAAGCTGCCTGGCGTGTTGTCGCAGATCGCGGTGGGCTCGCAGGTGTGCCCCGCGCCCTCTCCGAGGCACTCGTTCTCGTCGACGCACGCCGCGCCCTCGCGCCGGTAGCCGGGGTCGCACGCTTCGCCCGGGCGGGGCGGCGACGGGATGTCGATCGTCCAGCCCTTCGCGAGGAGGCTCTGGTACGCGTCGTACGCCGCGCTGGTCGGCGCCTCGGCGTTGCCCGCGAGCAGCAGCTCGCCGCCTGAGACGCCGTGCTCGTCCAGGTCCAGGAGGATCTGGTCCTGAGCGGCGGCGGTGAGGCGGTTGTCGCGCGCGCTCACGTACTCGAGCGCGGGGTTGTCGCCGAGGTCGAGCTCGGTGAGCTGGTTCTCGTAGACGTAGAGCAGCCGCAGCGTGGACAGCGACGAGACGTCGAGCGCGGCCAAGCGCCCGGTGCGGAGCGTCAGGTTGTCGATGCGCGAGAGCCCCGCGACGTCGATGCTCTCGATGGGGTTGTCCCGCAGCGCGAAGGTGACGGCGTCGGTCAGGCAAGCGACCGGCGCCACCCCGACGACGCCGGCCTGGTCCAGCTCGAACCCGGTCAGCCCCGCGAAGCCGTCCTCGCTCTCGATCGTGATCACGGCCTCCCCGGTGTTCGCGCTCAGGTCGAGCACGGGGTCGTCGGCGGTGACGGGAGCGATGGTGACGCCGCCGCTCACCGTCCAGGTCAGCGGCGCTCCCGCGTTGACGATCTCGTCGGGCGACCAGTCCGCCCGCGTCGACACCGTCGTGACGGTCAGCGAAGTGCAGTCGAGGCACGACCAGCCCCCGGGCTCGTTCATGCAGGTCAGAGCGCCCGCGCAGTCGTGGACCCCGAGCGCACACTCGTCGATGTCGACGCAGCGCTCGCCCTCCGCGACATAGCCCTCCTCACACCGCATCGGCCCCGCGTCCTCCATCGGAGAGATCATCGGGTCCCCGCACCCCGAGCCGAGCGCGAGGAGCAGGAAGGCGAGCCCTTGGCTGGTGGGACGCACGAGACGGCTCCGGCGAGTCATGGGCGTCATCGTACGCCTCCTCGCGCGGGCCGGCGCGCCGCCGAATCGCACGACGTACGAGCGGGCTGAGCGCAGGGACCGTGCGGCGCTTCATCTCGGCCGCGAGCGCCCCCGAGAGTGTGATAGACAACGGCATCCTCGTTCTGTCGCCGGAGCCGATGGCGCTCGCCCGGCCGACCGCGCAAGCGCTGAGTGGAGGAGGGAGCAACGAGATGACGAACCACGCAATCGAAGCGACCCAGGCTGGCGACCAGGATCAAACCGTCGGCGCCATCGTGATGGCGTTCGGCTCGGATCCCGTGGCGCGGTGGGCTTTCCCCAGGCCACAACAATTCCTGGCGAGCTTCCCGGCCTTCGTCCGCGCGTTCGGCGGGGCCGCCTTCGAGCATGGGACGGCCCATCACGTCGAAGGTTTCTCGGGCGCCGCGCTGTGGCTGCCTCCGGGCGCGCAGCCCGACGAGCAGGCCCTCGTCTCGCTCGTCGAGGGCTCCGTCGACCCCGAGCAGGTTCCGCGCTTCTTTGCGCTGCTCGAGCAGATGGATCACTTCCACCCGACCGATCCTCACTGGTATCTGCCCCTGATCGGCGTCGACCCCGTGGAGCAGGGACGCGGCCATGGCAGCGCGCTGCTCTCGCACGCGCTGCAGCGCGTCGACCAGGACCATCAGCCCGCGTACCTCGAGTCCACCAACCCCGCGAACATCCCGCTCTACGAGCGACACGGCTTCGAGCTGACCGGGACCATCGCGGTCGCGGGCGTCCCGCCGATGTTCCCCATGATCCGCCCGGCGCGGTGACCCCCGGCGACCAGCGCACCAGGGACGATCCTACCCTCCGTTGTGCGAAGGCGCCGTTCATAGTACCCGCGTCGGATGCGCGCCGGACCGCTCTTGCTCCTCTTCGCCCTGGGCTGTGGCGCGGCGCAGCCGCCGCCCGACGACCGCGAGGACGGCGTCGAGAGCGACCCGTGCTCCGACGCGGCCGAGGAGCTCGGTTGCGCGGAGGCCGACGGCGACGGCGACGGGATCGCCGATTCACGCGACGCGTGCCCGCTCCAGCCAGAAGACCTGGATCGCTTCGAAGACAGCGACGGCTGCCCCGACCCCGACAACGACGGCGACCGCATCCTCGACGTCGACGATCGGTGCCCCTGCCAGCCCGAGACCTACAATGGCGGCGACGACGAAGACGGCTGTCCCGACGAGTGCCGTGTCCTCCTCGTCGACGACCGCATCCTGATCCTCGAGAAGATCTACTTCGACCCGAACCAAGCGGAGATCCGTCCACGCGCCTCGCCGATCTTGGATGCGATCGCGCAGGTCCTGATGGCCCACGAAGAGGTCCGGCATGTGACGTTGCATGGCCACGCGTCGCGCGGCGAGCGGAACGCGCAGGCGCTGTCCGAAGCGCGGGCCCAGAACGTGATGGCTGCGCTGGTGGCGCGTGGCGTCCCGACCGAACGGCTCGCCGCGGTCGGCCACGGTCGTCAGCGGCCCGTGGCCGCCCCTGGTACGCCGGAGGCCGCCGAGCGCAACCGGCGCGTCGACTTCGACGTGGACGAGGCCGACGAGCCGCCCCCCCGCCGCAGCTGCCGCCCCCTCAACGATCAGCACGTGCCTGGCTGTCCCGCGGGGGACGGCGACTGATCCCGCGGCGGCGGCACGAGGGTGGCGCGCGTCCGCAAACCCGTGGCCGGTGGACACCGGAGCAACGGGTCGCGATCCTCGATGTGCATGAGTGCGACGCCGCGAACGATGTCCATCGCCGACTATCTCGTCCTCGACGAGGAGTCCGACGAGAAGTTCGAGCTGCTCTCGGGCGTGGTCGTCGCGATGAGCGGCGCGGCGCCGCGCCACAACGCCATCTCCGTCAACACCAGCGCACTTCTGCGCGCGGCCCTCGCAGCCTCTCCTTGCGTCGTCCTCGACCAGGGGCAGCGCGTCCACATCGAGTCCACCGGCAGCTACCTCTACCCCGACGTCACGGTGGCCCGCGAGCCGCGCTTCACGGACGAGCGGCCGCCGTCGCTGCGCAATCCACGACTGGTCGTCGAGGTCCTCTCGCCCAGCACCCGAGACCACGACATGGGCGCGAAGCTCGGCCACTATCGGAGCCTGCCGGGGCTGCAGGAGGTGCTGATGGTCGAGCCCGATCGGCGCTTCGCATCGCACTACCAGCGCCTCGAGAGCGGTCAGTGGCTGATCACGGACGTGACCGAGGGCGCGGTCGAGCTTCCCTCGCTGTCCGTCTCCCTTCCGATGAGCGAGCTCTACGCGAAGGTCGACGCCCTTCCCGCTTCAGCCGCAAGCGAGTAGGCCTGCTGCGACGGGCGGGAACGGAGGGTAGCGGGTCAGCGGAAGAACTGGGCTTCGGCGATCAGGCCGTCGCGCAGGCGATAGCGGACGAGCACCTCCCCCTCGCTGCGCTCGCCGGTCGTGGGGTCGGTCCGCCACCAGCGCTCGTGATCGACGCAGTGCTCGCCGACCACGATCCGCGTGTCCACCCTCCCGCCGAAGGTGCGAGTGGAGAAGAGCGGCTCGTAGCGCTCGCGGAAGGGCTCGATGCCGACGCAGACCTCCTCGCCGTCCTGGTCGAGGACCCGGATCTCCGGGTGGTAGCAGGCGCAGAAGGCGTCGAGATCGGCGGCGTTGTAGGCTTCGAGCTGACGACGGGCGAGGGACTCCACGGGCTGCATCGCCGCAGCGTACCGCTGGATGAGAGTCGAGATGAGCTACGCGACGACGACGCGGCCGCTCCCGGCGAGCGCCCCCGTGGACCCGGCGCCCGCTGTCAGCCCGCGACGCTCGCCTCACGGCCCGGAACGCTGAGAGAGCACGCAGCGCCCCTCGAGACACGCCGCGACTGGCTCCCCTTCTCCGGCTCCTTCGCGAGGAGCACACTCCATCGACGCGTAGGCCACACACTCCACCGCCGCGCACTCCGCCCGGTAGGCCTCCCATGCCGAGCGCGACCAGGCCATGGCGCAGCCGGGGCCGCTGCTCGCGCAGCAGTCGCGCGGTGTGCCCACCATGCAGTCGTCGTCCTCCACGCAAGCCATCGCGTCGCCATCCGTCGACGTGACGCCCCCTGCGCCCTCGGTGACCTCCCCGCCGTTCCCTGCGGCGACACCGTCCTCGCGACCCGACTCCGCCGCGCCGCCACAAGCAGACAGGGCGAGCACGAAGAGCACCCGATGCATGCGCATGACCCGCTTCTAGCACGGCCCGGCGCGGCCACTCTCACGCATGGTGTGCTCGGGGACGATCCTCGTCATTCGTCAAACTCCGAACGCTCCGCGCCGTGACCGGTGACACTGGCCATTTGGGGCTCTCGACCCTAGGTGATTCAGTGATGAGGGTCTCTCTCCCGCGACGAAACTGAGGAGCCACCGCCCCGCCGAGAGGCGTGCGAGTGGCTCCGGGTCGCTGGTCGGGACGCACCCCCTCCACCGTCGAACCTCACGAGGTCGACCTGCGTGACCGTGCGCCCGACCCCGCTTTGCCGAGCTTGGTTGTCTCGACGGAATCGTCCGTCGTTCTCACCTATCGGAGGTTGCAGTGGAGATTCGTGTTCGTTTCGTCGGAGTCGCGCCCAGCGACACACGAGCGGTGATCAGCGAGGTGGAGCGCCGCGTCGACCTGGCGCTCGACCGGCTCTCGCCCCGCATTCGCGAGGTGAGCGTCACGTGCTCGGACGTCAATGGCCCCCGCGGCGGCCTGGACCAGCAGTGCGTGGTGATCATCACGCTGAAGAACGAGGGCGACCCCGTGGTGGGTCGGGCCCTCGAAGAGACTCGCGGCCAGGCCGTCGCCCGGTCGCTCAAGCGCGCGCGACGTCAACTCGAGGACTCGTTCGAGCGTCAGCGAGTTTGGACATCGACCCGTCGGCACACGACGCAACCACAGCTTCAGGAGAGCTCATGACCACGAGTCCCACTGTCCTGTTCGCCACGGATCTCGAAGGCGACGTCACCAGGGGCCTCAGCCTGGCGAGCGCCCTCGCCGAGGAGCGCGCTGCCACCCTGCTCGTGGTCCACGTCGTCCCGCTCCGCGCGAGCGACGGCGAGGGCATGCTCCACACCGGCGTCGACTTGATGAAGAGCGCGCGCCACCGCGACCTGCACGCCTTGTCCCGCTCGGCTCCGGACGTGCCCCATCGGACCCTGCTCCGGATCGGTGAGCCGGCGGAAGAGCTCGCGCAGGTCGCGAGGGAGTCCCGCGCGGCGCTCGTCGTGATGGAGGCCCGCGAGCGCAGCGCGCTGCGCCGCATGTTCGGTCCGGGGCTCGTCGAGCGGCTGCGCGCGCGCGTGGACTGTCCGATCGTGACCTATCAGCCCCACCGTGCCGACTCGCACCCCGCGTCGACATCGCGTCTGGAGGACGCGCTCCCGCCGTCTGTCGCGCTTCAGTCCGTGCTCGACGCGCGCGTCGACGCCCTGCTCGGCTGGCTGGACGCGCAGGCTGACGCCGTGGCCTCGGTCGCAGAGCGGCCCTCCATCCAGCGGTCCGTGGCCCGGCTGGCCGCGGGCGCGAGCCAGCGAGAGCGGGACGAGCTCGTGTTGGAGCTGGGCGGACACCTCCGCGAGGTCCAAGGCGTCGGCGTAGAGCTCTGGCTGGGCGACGGAGGCATCGACGCGACGAGCTCCTCCTCCCTCGTCGAGCCGCTCCTCTGCGTGGGCCTCGCCGCGCGGCCCGGCCCGGAGCGCGACGCGTGGATCAGCGCGGCGATGCGAGAGGGCGCCGCGGTCTCCTTCCCCATCGACGCGTCCGACCCGGCGCAGGCCCCCGTCGTCCTCGCGAGCGCGCGCGTCCCGCTCCCGGGAGGAGCCGCCGCGGCCCTGGCGTTCACCTTCGACGCGCGAGCCGACTTCCTGCGAATCCTCGCCCAGCCCGGTCCCTCGTCGTCCGCGGAGACCTACGCGTTCGACCAGCAAGGCCTCATGCTCTCGAACAGTCGATTCCCCGTTCAGCTCCAGCGCGCCGGACTCCTCGCCCCTTCAGCCCAGGCGGCCCGCAGGGTGCGGGTCAGCGACCCCGGCATCAGTTTGCTCGACGCGCCGGCCCCAGACGCGACGGAGGCGTGGCCCCTCACCGAGATGGCCGCGGAGGCTACGGCCGGCCGAGACGGCGTCAACGTGCATGGCTATCGCGACTACCGAGGCGTGCCGGTGATCGGCGCGTGGCGGTGGATCTCCAGCCACCGCATCGGGGTCGCGGCCGAGATGGACGTCACCGACGCTCGGGGGGCGCAGTTCAGCCGCGCGTAGTGGGGCGGATCGATGGTGCGACGAACAGGATCGTCACTCGCGCAGCTGCTCGCGAACGTCTGGATCCGTCATGCGCAGGATCAGCAGCCACTCGCTCCCGTCGGGGAGGTCGGGGGACGGGTGGACCAACCCGAGGAGCGAGAGCCCGAGCACGAGCTCGATCGACGCCCAGCGCCTGCACCAGTATCGCCCCCACTCGCGCCGCCGAAGGAGCTCGCGCGACACGGCGAACTGACGGCTAGCTCATGGCTCAGCCGGCGTCGGTCGCCGCGTCGGAGCCGCCGGAGTCCGTCGCTCCACCGTCGGTCGGCCCCGCGTCGGTTGGCCCCGCGTCGGTCGGCCCCGCGTCGCCCCCACAATCTTCGCAGAGGTTCTCGGTGACGGTGAGACCGTAGGAGGTCACCTCGACGAGCGGGCGCGACCCATCGTACGGGAACCAAGGCGCGCTCACGGTCGTGCTCCCGCCCGCGATCGGCTGGGTCTGCACGCGCTGGGTCTCCGACTCCCACTCCGTCGTGCCATCCGCCGGGTCGAGCGCGCGAATGGTGACCTCGGCGCATGCGGGTGGCGATTCCCCGATCCACGTCACCTCGGTGATCAGCATCTGGGTGCCCTGACCGCCGCGCTCGATGCGAGGAGAGATGCGCAGCTCGCTGACCGTCACGGCACCCGGAGCATCCGGCGAGGTGCAGAGCGAGGAAGGCGGCTCGGGATCGCCCCCGCAGTTGATGCAGCCGAGCATCGGGGCCCAGAGCGCCACCACCAGGGTGGTGAACAGCAAACGCCGATCTCTCATGATTCCTTCATAGCAGTTGCGGTCTTCTGCCCGCCATGGCGGAGCGGAGTGGTTCGACTCCCCGAGGCGTGATACCCGCTTAGCGTGCGCGCACTGCTCGCCCTCATGATCGCCGCTTCGGGTTGCGGGGGCGGCGCCGCAGACGACGCGGGCGCCGACGCAGCCGTTGGACCGCGCGACGCGGGGAGGCCGGACACGGGCGTGCTCGATGCGGGCGTCCCGGACGCGGCGGCGGCGGACGCGGGCCCAGCGGACGCCCGCGTACTGGACGCCGGTCAACGCGACGCGGGCGTCGACGCGGGCGCGCCCGACGCGTTCGTGCCCGCCCCGATCGCCGAGCGCGACGGTCCGGGCGCTGCGGTCGCGTCGTCGCCCGTCTCGCCCGCGTGTCTCGAGCGCACCTACGGGGGGCCGGGGTACGAGCAGTTCCAGGATCTCGCCGTGCTCGCCGACGGCGCCCTGCTGGGCGGCACCACCACGGCCACCCTCGGGAGCTATCTCGACGCGTGGCTGATCCGGCTCGACGCCACGGGGGACGTCGTCTGGTCGCGCGCCATCGGGGCTGCGTATCGCGACGGCTTCCAGGCGGTCCGCGTCGCGTCGGACGGTGACCTGCTCGCCGCCGGCTTCTCGCAGGTGGGAGATGGACGCGATGGAGGGCAGTCCGCGGCGTTGCTCGTACGCGTCGCTCCGTCCACGGGGCTGCTGCGGTGGAGTCGCCGCCTCATGCCCCGCGACGCGTTCGCCCGCGCCGTCGACGTGCTCGAGACGGCGAGCGGCGAGCTGCGGGTCGTCGTCAACGAGACCGAAGGCCCCTCCGGGAGCTGGGATGTCGCGGTGTGGAGAGCGACCGCCGAGGGCACGACGCTCGGCGTGCGCGAGATCGACCTCGGCGCGATCGACGAAGTGTGCGCGGCGACCGAGATGAGCGATGGCGGCTTGCTGCTCGTGGGCCGGTCGTTCGACACCTTCGTGGACGACGAGGACACCTTCTTCGCGCTGCGCCTCGACGCAGATCTCCGTGAGGTCTGGCGCCGCACGTACGGGACGAACGGCATCGGCTGGAGCGCCGCCGGGGAGCGACCTTGCGGCGTGGTCCGGCTCGACGGTGACGCAGCCGCGATCGCGACCACCGATCGCACCGACCCATTCGCTCAATCGCGGAGGGTGTTCGTGATCGCCGCCGACGGCTCTCCCATCCGGGACCGCGTCCATCACGTGGCGGGTGACCACCGCGTGCAGTCCATCGCGCGCGCGGCCGACGGCCAGCTCGTCGTCATCGGCCCTCGCATCGATGGCAGCCTCGACTTCGAAGCCGACCGCGTCGATGACGCGGGCGACGTCCGATGGACCGCGAGCTACGGCGGCGCCGACTGGGACCTGCCCCGCAGCCTCGAGCGCGTCGCCGACGGGAGCTTCCTCGTCGCGGGCGAGACCTACTCGCTGCGACCCGACAGCCAGGGTTGGGTCCTGCGCCTGACCGACGCCGGCGCCTTCACGTGCGCCTGGTGAGGTCAGGCGCGCCGAGGCCCATGGCGGAACGGCTTGCTGCCGCCGTCATCCGCCCATCGAGCGGGCTTGGCGGAGCGGGTCGAGCGCTTATGCTCGGATCCGACGGGGGGTGACCGATGGTGGACTCGAGCGAGACGGAGTGGCCGGCGCTGGACTACGGCGCGTGGCGGGAGACGTGCGGCGCGCTCCATATGTGGACGCAGATCGCGGGGAAATACCGGCTGGCGCACACGCCCTGGGTCAACCACTCGTGGCACGCGACGCTCTACGTGACGCCGCGAGGGCTCACGACCGGGGTGGTGCCGGACGGTGGCCGGACGGTGACGCTCGACTTCGACTTCGTGGACCACGCCCTCGTGGCCCGAGCCGACGGCGGCGCGACCCGCGCCTTCGCGCTCGAGGAGATGAGCGTCGCCGCGTTCTTCGAGCGCGCGCGGGAGGCGATCGCCGCGGTGGGCGGCAGGCCCAGCCTCCACGGCGCGCCGAGCGAGGTGCCCGACGCGATCCCGTTCGCCGACGACACGGCCGCCCGCCCCTACGATCGCGACGCGGTCGAGCGCTACCACCAGGCCCTGATCCGGGTGGCGCACGTCTTCTCGCACTTCCGCACGTCGTTCCTCGGCAAGGTGAGCCCGGTGCACCTCTTCTGGGGTGCGCTCGACCTCGCGGTGACGCGCTTCTCGGGCCGGCGGGCGCCGCTGCACCCGGGCGGCATCCCCAACCTCCCGGACGAGGTGACCCGGGAGGCCTACAGCCACGAGGTCTCCTCGGCGGGTTTCTGGCCGGGCGGCGGCGGCGTGGAGGAGGCGATGTTCTATTCCTACGCCTACCCGGCCCCCGACGGCTTCGCGGCGGCGAAGGTGGAGCCGGAGGGCGCGCGCTACCACGACCAGCTCGGCGAGTTCGTCCTCCCCTACGACGCGGTCCGGTCGGCCGCCGACCCGAGCGCGACGCTGCTGCGCTTCCTGCGGTCGACCTACGCCGCGGCGGCGGACCGAGGCGGCTGGGATCGCGACGCCCTCGAGTGCGAGCTCGGCGCCCCGGGCGTCCCGCGCGCCGTCTCGAGCCCGCGTGAGGGCGGCTCTTGACCACAGATTGAGCGGGCACACCGCGTGCGTGATCCGCCACGGTTCGTCAGGCGGCGTCGCGCTCGCGTGCCGGGCGAACCCGGTTGGCGACACGGCCCGCCCCCTCGGCGAGCAGCGGCTCACTCGATGATTCTCGGTGTCCCGTGCCCGTCACGCCAACGGTGACACCCCGCGCGAGCGGTGGCAGTCTGCCGGCTCCATGCGCACCGATTCCCTGCTCTCCCACCGAACCGGCACATCCCCGTGAGCGAAGATTCTCAGTCCAACGGGCTGCCGATAGCCCGCTCGCAGCAGCACGCGCGCCGGGCTCTGGTCTACGGCCGCACGCTGATCCTCCTGGACGTGGAGGCCGAGCACCTCGACGACGTCCTGGACGCCGTAGCCGAAGAGCTCGCCACCGACCCGTCGACCGGCTACCGCGACTCGGTCAAGGAGAGCCTCCGACGACTCGGGGACTCCGGGCCCGAGCTCCTGGACGGCGGCGTGGCGGTCGTGCACGACTCGCTGCCGGCGGTGGACGGCGTCCCGGTCGACGTCGACGTCCTGGTCCGCACGCAGGAGCCGTTGGCGCTCCGGGACGACGAAGGCGACGCCGTCCGCTTCATCTGGGTCTTGATCACGAGCGAGAAGACGCACCCGCACGTGGGCGCGGCGGCCGAGTTCGCGCACCTGATGCATCACGAGGACCTCGCCCAGCCCGCCCTCGCGGCGGAGACCCCGGGCGAGCTGGCCGCGGCGTTCGAGCACGCGCTGAAGCGCGAGATCGATCTGCAGCGCATCCCTCCCGAGCTGGAGCGCACGGGGCGGCTCTTCGGCGGCATGATCCGAGACCTAAAGCGCCGCGCGCCCCACTACATCGACGACTTCCGGCAGGGCTTCCGGGTGAAGGTGCTCGGGAGTGTCCTGTTCATGTTCGTGGCGTGCCTCGCGGCGGCGGTCGCCTTCGGCGGGCTGCTCTCGACGCTCACGGACGGGCAGATCGGCGCGGTCGAGACGCTGCTCGCCTCGGCGGTGTGCGGGGTGGTGTGGTCGCTCTGCGCCGGGCAGCCGCTGCCCATCGTCGGCGCCACCGGACCGAACGTGATCTTCACCGGCATCCTCTATGGGCTCTGCCAGCGCTTCGACGTGCCGTTCCTGCCGACCGTCGCCTGCACGGGGCTCTGGGCGGGCTTCTTCCTGCTGGTGCTGGCGGCGACGGACGCGAGCGCGCTCATCCGCTACTTCACCCGCTTCACGGACGAGGTCTTCGCGGCGCTCATCGGGCTGATCTTCATCAGCGAGGCGGCCTACGATCTGACGGGCGCGTTCCAGGACCCCGACGTGTCGGAGGCGACCGCGCTCTTCTCGTTGCTGCTCGCGCTCGGCACGACCGTGATCGCCATCGCGCTCGCGCGCTTCCGCCGCCTGCCCTATCTGCGCGCCAAGTTCCGCGAGTTCTTGAGCGACTTCGGGCCGGCCATCGCGATCCTGGCCATGACGCTGATCGCCCACTCCTGGTCGTCGCTCGAGCTGCCCAAGCTCGAGGCGCCGGACCACCTCGCGCCGTCGATCGACCGCGGGTGGGTGGTGAACCCGATGGCGGCGCCGGCCTGGGTGTGGGGCGCGTCCGCGATCCCCGCGCTGCTCCTCACGATCCTGATCTGGGTGAACCAGAACATCACCGCGAGGCTGACGAACAGTCCCGACTACAAGCTGACGAAGGGGCCCGCGTTCCACTGGGACATCGCGGTCATGGGCTTCCTGGTCGGCTTGATGGGGATGTTCGGTCTCCCGTGGGTGGTCGGCGCCGTGGTCCGGTCGCTCAACCACACCAAGAGTCTCGTCGAGACCGACGCTCGCGGTCGGACGGTGGGCGTGGTCGAGAACCGGATCTCGAACCTGATGATCCACGTGCTCATCGGCGCGTCGGTGCTGTTCTTCCTGCCCTACTTGTCTCTCATCCCGATGGCGGTGCTCTTCGGGCTCTTCCTGTTCATGGGCATCGGCACCCTCGGCGGGAACCAGTTCGTGGACCGCCTCAAGCTCTGGATCATGGACCCGAACCTCTACCCGCCGACGCACTACCTGCGCGCGGTGCCGGTCCGCTTCGTCCACTACTACACAGGCATCCAGTTCGCCTGTCTCACCGTCCTGTGGGTAGTGAAGGCGAGCGCCATCGGGATCCTCTTCCCCTTCTTCGTGGCCATGCTCGTGCCGATCCGGCTCTCGCTGAAGAAGATCTTCCGGCCGCACCATCTGGCGCTCCTCGACGCCGAGGAAGGCCCGGCCGACGAGGAGTTCCGCGAGGTCGGTGCGTGACGGAGCAGCGCGCACCTCAGCGTCCCGAACGCCGCTGAGGTGCGTGAAAAACCGCGCGGTCAGGACGAGCCGCCGTGGTGCTCGACCAGCTTGACGCCCCGAGGTGAATCCGTGAAAGACTGGTGGCATGAGCAGGGGATGGGGGATGCCGCCCGAGGCGTCCGACGCAAAGGACGACGACGCCCGGCGCGAGCCGATACCGGAGCGGCCGCGCGCCTGGGGTGGCGACAACGAAGCGTACGGCTCGGGTGAGGAACGCGAGGCGGCCCGGGCGAGGCGTTCGGCGCAGACGGCGTCGCAGCGCTCCCCCATCACCATGGGCTTCGGCTTCGTCGTGCTCGTCTTCGGCCTCTACACCGTCGCGAGGCGCCGGAAGTGGGTGGAGGACGCGATGGACCTGCACCAGCGGGTCACCGGGTCCCGTGAGGCCGCCGCGCAGTGGTCCGAGCTCCTCGGGGTCCCGGCGCATCCGATGCTCGAAGCGATGGCGCCCTCCGATACGCTCGTCGCCCCGACGCTCACCGCCGGCGTGCTCGGGGTGATGGCCGGAGCAGCGTTCGTCGTCATCGGCGCGCTCGTCCTCCTCCGACACCGGCTCGCCATCCGCCCCGGCGCCGTCGGGCTGCTGGCCGCGGCGGGCGCCTTCGCCGCCTCGCACGCCGCCGACGTCTGGATCGGTCACCGCGTCATCACGCTGATGGAGGAGATGGTCCACCGCACCACCCGTCCGCTTCGGGCGGCCGGGCCGCTCCAGGCGGCGATGGCCGAGACCTACGAGCAGCTCACCGCGCCCGACATCCCATCGCTGGGCGACTACGTGATCGAGGCTCTCTTCTGGGCCGTCCCCATCCTCCTCGTGGCGGTGTGGGGCGCTCGCTACCTCCAGAGCCGCGAGGTCCGCGACGCATTCGGCGCGTGAGCACGGTCGACGGGCGCGAGGTCGCCCGGGGACGATCCTCGTCATTCGTCAAACTCCGAACGCTGGAGCTCGTGAGGACGTTCTTGCGGCGGCGGGCACAGGGAGCGTAGTGCCGACGTGCCCGACCTGTTGACACTCCAGATCGCGTACTTGAGGTCGCCTGGGGACGATCCTCGTCATTCTTCAAACTCCGAACGAGCGTGAGGGCGCAGGGTTGGTCTGGTGGCGCCTCTGGTGGGGCCTGCACATCGCGACGGGCGTGATGCTGGTCGGCTGGTTCGTGCTCATCGCCGTCGCGAGCTGACGATTCGCGCTCGACGTCGGCCCCGTAGTTCGACGAACGAATAGGATCGTCCCCGTGAGCTCTCGAGCCTCACTCGTGCAGCAGCTCGCGCACGTCTGGCTCCGCCATGCGCCTCCGCAGCCAGATCTTCGCTCCGTACGCGGGAGCCGCGACGATGATGTTCAGGATCAGCAGCCACTCGCTCCCCTCCGGGATGTCGGGTGACGGGTGGACCAGCCCGAGGAGCGAGAGCCCGAGCACGAGCTCGATCGACGCCCACCGGCTGAACCAGTATCGCCCCCACTCGCGGCGCCGGAGGAGCTCGCGCGACACGGCGAACGGGAAGAGCGCGACGATCGCCGCCATCGTCGCGCCGATGGCGAACAACCAGAGCGGCCGTTCTCCGGGCGCGTAGGACGTCGCGACGACACCCGCGATCTCGGCCGCCAGGAGCACGTGGACGCCGGCGAAGAACAACGCCGCCAGCCGCGGTATCGCCGCCGCGTCCCAGCGCGCCATCAGCGACCGCCGCGAAACTGCTGCGTCGACGCAGAGTCGATGCGGAAGGGTCCCTCCAGCACTCCGGCGCCGAGTTGGGCCCCGGTACCGGTGCGCAGGGGGTCGATGACGATGTTGTGAGGCGAGGCGGCGGGATTCAGGCGTAGGTAGGACATGAACGTGATGCCGCCCAGCCCTGGCGCGGCCACGCCCGCGGACCCCAGCCTGGCGGTTCCCTCGAACCCGCGGGTGGAGCAGAGGTGGTTCGAGGTGAAGCGGTTCCAGTCCGTCTGGGGATTGCCGCTGCTGGCGCTCGCTGGCGCTCCGCCGCCGATGCCGAAGCCCCGGAGCTTGTAGGCGACGGGATCGGACGGCGGTGCGTCGGGCGAGAGATCGTAGTCGATGATGAACGTGTAGCTCCCGATCGCGATGCCCTCCCCTCCGTCGAATCCCCAGGACAGCAGGATGCGGAACCGGTTGGTGGCGCGGACCCGGGGCGGCGGCTCGGGCCGGGGCGGAGGCCGGTAGTCCTGTAGCGGACTCAGCACCACCAGCACGGAGCGGTAGTACGGAGAGTTCTCGGTGTGATGGGTGGAGAAGCGCTCCCCGAAGTAGTGGGTACTGATGGAGTGGGGTGACGAGACGCTTCCGATTCCCCGCACACGAGAGGTCAAGTACTGTTCCACCGCGCCCGCGCGTCCGAACGCCAGGCCTCGGTTCAGGCCGTCCCCACCGCGTCGGCTCGCCAGCCCACCGATCCAGACGGCCGTGGGCCGGGAGCTGGGACTCAGCCATGGCAAGATCGCGCGGTCGATCCCTTCGCGATGACCTTCCAACAGGTCAGTGCGTGCGGTCACGAAGTCGTACAGCAGAACGCGCTGGCCCCCTGGCGCATTGGGAGCCACCTCGCTGAGGAAGCGTTGATCGATCCGACTCGTGTACCGACCAGCGGTCATCGAGGTGAGCCTGCGGCACGGTCCGACCGCAGGTCAACGCGGCGGGTGCCGGTCTCGCTCATCCGTGAGCCCCGCCGAGCCCCGTACCACCGACCTCGCCGCGAGCAGACCCGGCTCATGCCAGCAGCTGTAGCAAACATGCCATAGCCGCTCCGACCGAACATGTAGCATCAATGCATGTAGACGCTCGCGCCGGCATCCCATCGCGTCGACGAGTGCGTTGGTGCTGCAGCTCGGCGATCGGATGGCTCTGGCTGGCGACGATCGCGGCGACCGCCTGCTCCAACCCGACACCTGGGCCCTGCGAGTGCGTGGGCGATGTCCCCGGCGGCGAGCTGGGCGCGGCGTGTGGTGAGACGCAGTGCGTGACTGGGATCCTCTACGAGTGTACGGGGGCGCAACACCGCCGCGGCTCGCGGTCCCTGCGGGCCAGAGGCCAACCTGCGCCCGGCGGGAGCCCTACTGAGAATCGGGAAGACTGAGCTGGTAGGACTCGACCACGGGACCGTCGTCGCCTGCGTACGTCCATTCAGTGACGACGGTCAGCTCGAGGATCGCCGAGCCAGATTCATCTCGCACGCGGTGTGAGACCCTTTCGGAGAACTCTTGCGACGCGGGCACAGCAGCGGGACCAGCGACGCGAACCATGCATCCCTCCCCGAACTGGTCGCAGCGAAAGGCCAGGTAGACGCGCGCGGCCACAGGGTCATCGAACAGAAAGCTCTGGAGAGATACTTGAAGGGCGGCAAACCCGGCCACGAGGCTCTCAACACATGGAGTGGTAGCCCGCATGGACCATGCGACCTCGACTGGAATCGAGGCTCGCGACAGAGGGTCTCGTTCGCTGCCAAAGCGCGCAACCGTCAACTCCACCGCGGACGATGCCAGTTGGGACTCAACTGCCCGCAGCTCGTTCGGCAGACCCACCGCCCGCTCTCCGACAGAAGGGATCTCCTCGCGACAGGCCGGGCCAACGTTCGCGGCGGGCGACGAGACCAGAACCGAAGAACGGCGAGCTTCAGCGGATCCGTTCTCAGGGACCGCCCCGCAAGCTGTTACACACAAGCACAGCAACATGACTCCCGAACGCTGACCAGAGACATGTTCTTTCATGGGACGCCTGGTGCCGACGGCGGCGGTCAGGGCTCAGTTCGCGCGCCCAGGAGCGCGCTCAGGCGGCCGTTGGCCGTCACCAGCAGCCGGTCACGGGCGCGGCTCGCGGCTACGTAGAAGAGGCAGCGCTCTCGCTTGAGGGCGTGCGCTCTCACCACGGGGTCGTCGGCGTTCAGCTCGGGCGAGGGCAGCGGGAGGTGCGCGCGGTCGGCGCCGACGATGATGACGACGGGGAACTCGAGGCCCTTGATGCGGTGGAGCGTCGCGAGTCGAACGTGCTCGGTCCTGGGCTCCCCCTTGCCCAGCTTCTCGTAGGCCAGCCCCGCGGCGTCGAGCGCGGGGGCGTAGCCGGCGTCGAGCTGCTCGTGGGTGCGCGCGGTCACGCAGATGTGCGAGGGCGGGACACGCTCGCGCTCGATGAGCTGCTGAAGGGTGGAGGCGAGGAAGGCGCGTTCGCTCGCGAGGTCGTCGAGCACCTTGACCTCGGGCGCCGGGCCGGAGCGGAGCGAGACGTAGCCGCGCGCGTCGTCTTCGCCTTCGTCGAGGTCGTCGAAGGTCTCTCCCTCCAGGACCGCCATGGCGTATCGGCGGATGGTGTCGGTGGTCCGGTAGTTGATGCGGAGCCGCTGACTTCGGCGCCCTCGCACGTTGATGCCGCACGAGAGCAGCGACACCGGCCGGCCGTAGATCCGCTGGTGCGCGTCGCCGACGAGGAAGAGGTCGTTCTCGTGCTCGGGGCCCGCGAGGGCGCGCAAGAGCTCGAGGGCGGGGGCGCTCATGTCCTGCGCCTCGTCCACGACGACCGCCGCGTACCGCCACTTCTCTGGCTCGGCCTCGACCGCGCGCTTGGCGTAGCGGAGGAGATCCGCCATCTCGACCAGCGCCTGCTCGTCGAGCAGCTCGCGGTAGCGCTCGAAGACAGGCCAGATCGCCTTGCGCTCGACGCGGGTGAGCCGGGTGCCCCGCCCGAAGCGCTTCGCTCGGAGGTACGCGCGCTCATCGCGGAGGTCCTGCGCCTGCACGACGTCCGCCCACTCGGCGCGGTAGAGCTCGAGCCCCCACGGGCCGTCCCCGTAGACGTCGATCGCCTCGCGCCACAGCTTCGAGGTGTCCATGGCCGGCTTCGCGTCGAGGCCGGCGTCGCGCGCGATCCGGCTGGCGAGGCGGTCGATGCTCACGACCTCGATGCGGGTCAGCTCCTCCTCGGTCGCGAGCTTCGCGAGCTGGTGCGCGATGTCGGCCGCGAGGTTCACGGTGAAGGTGGTGAAGAGGACCCGCCCGTCCTCTCCGAGGAGGTTGCGCACGAGGTTCACGGCGCGATGCATCGCGACGACCGTCTTGCCGGTGCCCGCGGCGCCGAGCACGCGCGTCGGGCCCCTGGTGGTCTTCTCCGCGAGCCGACGTTGGGTGGGGTGGAGGAAGACGCGCCAGGACTCGAGCGGGTGGTCGAGGGCCGCCTCGAGGTCGAAGTCGTCGTCGAGCACGCGGAAGCGGCGGGTGGACTCGACGCGCTCGAGGGCGGCCGCGACGTCCGACGTGTCGATCTCCTTCTTCGCGGGCAGCTGCGCCAGGGCGTCCGCGATGGCCTCGTCGAGGCTCATGCCGGCCGCGACGCCCGTGAGCACCTCCGCCGCCTCCGCCGGCAGGTGGGGCGCGAGCGCGTCGAAGTCGGCGTCGGTGTAGACGTGGCGCACGGCCGGGACGAGCACGCGTGGGATGCCCGCGCTGAAGAGCTGCTCGTCGGTCAGGTCACGGAAGCGCCCGCTCGGCGATGCGCTCGCGGACGCCTCGGGCTGCGGCTCATGGATCACGGACTCGGTCTGGAAGATCTGCAACGCGCCGGTCGCGGGGTGCACCTCGACCCTGCGGTTCTCGGCCCAGCGGTAGGCCTCGTCGTGGTGGTCGACCCAGAGGAGCACGTAGACGTCTCCCTGCTCGGGCGCGAGCACGATGGCGCGGTAGTCGATGCCCACCCGCACCGAGCGGAGGCGCGAGTCGATCTTCCCGCTCAAACGCTCGTAGTTGATCCCGGAGGACATCGGGTCCTCGCGGAACTTGCTGGTGAACTCCCGGACCCGCTTCTGCGCCTTCCTGGGGATGCGTGAGAAGGCTTCGAGGAAGTCGTTCGAGATCGCGGTGGTGACGTTCATGCCTCGCCCTTCAACGCGCGGATGAGCTGCGCGGCGTCCGCCTCATCGGCGGCCCAACAGGTCCAGCCCGCCGCCTCGAGCTGCGCGGCGGCGTCCTCCTCACCGGGGAGGTAGAGGGCCACGCGCGCGTCCGGCCAGCCCACCTCTACCGCGAGATCGATGCCGCGCTCTCCCTCGCCCTCTTCGTACGGAACCAAGGGGATCGGAGCGCCGGCCTCCATCGCCGCGCGCACCGCGCTCCTCGCGTCCTCGTCCACCGTGGAGAGCACCTCCTGCGCGGCCGCGGTGAGCATCCCCTGCTCCATCGTCTCCGCCGCCTTCGGCGTCGGTGCGCTCGCGAGGCTCGGCACGTCATAGAGCACGGCCGGCGGGGCGAGGAGCTGCTCGCTCGTCACTGTGACGAGCCCGGGCAACCACTGGAGCGCCATGTGGGCTCGCAGGAACGCGCGCCAGCTCGCGCCGAAGCCCTCCACGGCGCGGCGCGCCTGGTTGTCGTCGAGACGCAGCACCGCGGTGAGCGCGTTCGGCTGCTCGCGAATGCCGGCGAGCGCGGCGCGCGGCGCGAACGCCACGAGGCCGCCCACCGGTTCCTGCGAGACGCGGGTCGCCACGAACGCGGTCTCCCCGGGCTCGAGCGCGGCGACCAGCCTCGGCATCTCGTCGCGGTCCCGGAGCTGGGCCGCGAGCGCCTCGACGCTCTCGGCAGACGCGCTCTGCGCCGACAGCGGCTGCATGAGCGAGAGCAGCGCGGCGTCCCGCCATCGCCCTTCGTCCGGCTCCGTCAGATAGTGGACCAGCCAGCGCATCGGGTCGGCGTGCATCGCTGTCTCGTAGATCGGCCCCAGCCCGAGGCTGCTCGCGAGCTGCGCGCCCGTCCGAACCCACGCGTCATGGGGTAGCCACGGGGGCACGTCGTCCGGCTTCGCCAGGAACACGTCGACGTCGCCCCAGGCGAGCGAGCACACCGCGAAGCGCCCCGAGCGCACCACCGCCTCGCGCTTGCGGAAGTCGTCGGCGATGCGGCCTCGCGCCTTGCCGGGCTTCACGTGGTACGCGGCGCCGTCGCAGTAGACCGCGACGGCGCGCGCGTCGAAGCCGTCCGGATAGAGGACGAAGTCGGGGCGGGTCACGACGGCGACGTCATCGCCCGGGTCGAGCGTGACCTGCGCGCGCAGCGTCCACCGCTTGCCCGCCACTTCGAGTTGCCAGCTGTCCGCGCTCACCTGCTGCATCGACGCGCCGTCCTCGCGCGCCGCCCAGCTCGAGAGCGCAGCGAGGAACCGGTGCTCGAGCTCGCTCTCCAGGATCGACGCCGTGTCGAGCACGCCGATGGTCGGCACCGACTCCAGGTGCTCGAACGCGCCGAGCAGCTTCGTCACCAGATCGAGCGCCACCTCGCGGTCGAGCACGCCGAGCTCGCGCTGGTGCCGATACGCATAGAGACACGCGTAGCACGCCGGTGCCTCACGCTCGGCGCACACGCAGCCCTCGAGCGACGTCTTCGCGAGCTCGAGCACGCGCCGCAGCTTCTCGCCCCGGTTGGCGGCCAGCTCGGCGAGCACGCCCGTCCCGCCCGGCACCGTGTCGTGGATCACCACGAAGCGCCGCCGGCTCGTCGGATCGTCCTTCGAGGGCTCGTCGTAGATCGCGACCCGCAGGTGGTCCGGGTCTCCGCCGAAGAAGTGGCGCATGCCGAGCTCGATCGCCGCGCGCGCGTTCGGCAGCTTGACCCCGGGGTCGAGCATGGCGACGGGCAGGAAGAGCCGGAGCGCCTCGCTCGTGACCTCGCGGTAGAGGTGGACCAGCCGCCACGGCTGCTTCTCCTCGGCCTTGTCGCGCGCGCTGCACCAGCGGCGGTGCTTCGGCGTGCGGGGCCCCGTGTCGCCGGGATCGTGGACCTGCCCGCACTCCGCGCAGACGGCGAAGGCGAGGTCCGGCACCTCGCGGCCGCCGAGCCGAGACGAGCCGGGCACGCTCCGCCGCCGCCCGAAGTTGAGCTCGCGGAGCGTCAGGTCCGGCAGCAGCTCGAACCCGAACGGCGTCCTCTCGTCCAGGTGTGCGTGCCGCGCCGTCCCGGGCTCCGGGTCGAAGAAGACCTGGGTCTCGTAGAACGCGCGCTCGCGGTCCTCGGACTCGTCGCTGAAGGCCGCGTCGCGCTGGCGCGCGAAGGCCGAGACGCGCTCCATCCTGACCAGCTCGCGGCGCCGGCCCTGCTCGCGGAAGCCGGGCGTCTGGCAGCGCGGGCAGATCTCTGGCGACTCCGTCCCCGCGGGCGCCATGTGCCCGCACTCGGCGCAGAGCTGCCACGCCTCGATGTTCTCCCCGCTGCGCCCGGCGCGGCCCGAGCCCACGTCCACGCTGTCGACGCTCACCTTGCGCGCCATCCCGTAGAACGTGTTGAACGGCGCCAGCTCCTTGATGGCGGTCGACGCGGCGCGCACCCACTTGAAGCGCTCCGCCCCGGCCGGCCCGCGCGTCGTGTCCTTGGACACATAGGCTCGCAGCTCCACCCCGGTCTCGGGGAAGGCGTAGTTCGGCAGGGCCCCGCGCTCGCTCAGCAGCCCGATGAGGCTCTGGCCCTGGAGCGCGGCCAGCTCCTTCTCCAGGAAGCGCTTCTCCCGGTCGAGCTCCTCGCGCTCCTCCTCCGCGTTCTCCACCTTGCTGCCCGCGGCCTCGAGCTTGTCGAGCTTGTCCTTCACCCGCCGATGCAGCCGCCGCGCGTCGTCTCGCTCCTCCGCCACCCGCTTCATCAGCTCGGCGAGGCTCATCTCGATCGGCGACGCCGCGCGGCCCTTGCCTCCGAAGAAGCCGGCGAGCTTCTCGCGCGTGGCCTCGGTGCCCAGCGCGGCCACGAACGAGTCGCGCAGCGCCTCGCGCCGCGGCTCCAGGAAGTCGAAGAGCGCGTTCGGGAAGCGCGCGGCCTCGTCACCGCGGAGCGCGTCGCGGACTCGCCCCGGCAACCCGTCCCGGCTCGACTCCTTCGCCCACGCGTCCAGGCACCACGCCAGCGCCTGGCGCCGGAGGATGGCCGGCGCCTCCAGATAGCAGCCCGGCGGATCGACCGCGCCCGCCATCGCCGCCTCGGGGTCGTCGAAGAAGTAGAGGTCGTGCGGCCGGACGGTGGTGAACGTCAGCACCAGCGCGTTGCCCGTCTTGCGCCCCGCGCGACCGATGCGCTGCAGATAGCTCGAGGTCGAGGGCGGGACGCTCATGAGCATCGTCGCCGACAGATCCCCGATGTCGATCCCCATCTCGAGCGTCGGCGTGCAGGAGAGCAGGTTCGGCGCGTCGGGCCGGTGCCGGTCCTTGAAGTCCTCCTCGATGGCCTCGCGCACCTCCCGCTCGAGCAGGCCCGTGTGCTCCGAGGCCCAGACCCGCCCCAGCTCCCCGCGCTCGTAGAAGCGCCGATAGTATGTCTGCACGCGCGCTTGCTCCTGCGGCGTGCGGCGCAGCCCGCCCGTGCAGCGATACCGGAGGCATGGCGCGTCCTCGAGCGCGGCCGGGTCGCCCTCCAGCATCGAGGCCGTCGCGCTGCACACGTCACAGCGCAGCTCCATCGGGTCGCGCGCGGCCCGGAGCGCGGCCGGGTCCAGCGCCCAGTGGGTCCGGGTCGTCTCCCGGTGCGACACCAGCAGTCCCGCGTCCACTAGCCAGGGCAACGCCACCGCGTAGACCTCACGCGCGTCCCGCACCGAGAGCGGCGCCGCGAGCGCGCGCTGCGCCCAGTCGGAGTACCAGTTGCCCTGCTTCGGCTGGACCGTGTCGAAGCGCTTCGGCTCCTGGTGATCGGTCAGGAAGATGGGGCGCGACGTGAAGCGGCCGAACGGCGAGAGCAGCTCGTTGCCGAAGCGCTTCGACAGGTGCTTGGGGTTGTCTTGCTGGAAGTAGAGGCGCAGCAGCTCGTCGAGCACGCCGCCCCTGAGGCGCAGGCGGGTGACGAGGCCGGCGACGAAGAGCCGCCAGCGCTCCGGCTCCACGTCCCGCACCGCGCCCACCCGGTTGGGCAGACGCTCGGCCAGCGACTTCACCGCACGCTCGAAGCGCTCGGGCGAGACCCGCACGCTCGCCGAGCCGACCCGCTCCAGCGTGCGCCCGATGCGCGCGGCCAGCCCGAGCTCGCGGGTCACCTCCCACTGCAAGCGCCGGTCGAGCTTCGCGCGCAGCGCTCTGGGCGCGGCGGGCGCGTCCTTCCCCGCCTTGTGCGCCGCGCGGACCTTCTCCACATACGCCTGGTACTCGGGCAGATAGTCGAGGTCGCGCGGCATGAACGCCGCGACCAGATCCGCCTCCGAGCGCCGCTCGCCCCAGACCTCCCAGATGCGCGCCGGCAGCTCCGTCAGCGGCACGTCTCCCTCGCTCGGGATCGCGGCCATCATCGCCGACCGCAGGCTGAACCGATACGTGCGGCCGCTGAAGAAGCCGGCCCGGTGCGAGGCGTCCTGCACCGAGTCGCTGAACGCGAGGAGCTTCTGGTCCTCGTTGAACGGCGTCGTGTAGAGGTGGCCGACCGCCACCGACGCCAGCGACGCGGCGCGCGACGCCAGCATCCCGAGCGAGCCATCGGTGTTGCAGGACGGGCAGCGCTGGAGGTCCCGGGGCGGCGTCTGCCCGGACAAGGCGCGGTGCACGTGCACCGCCACCGTCTGCTCCCCCTTGCAGCGAGAGCACGTCGAGCCCGTCACGAGCTTGGAGCAGCGCACGCAGACGTGGTCGCCGAGCCCGGGCAGCGTCTCGTCCCCGACCGCGTCGTCGCGGTGCAGATAGACCAGCTCCGCCTTGCGCTCGAGCGCGGCGCGGCCGACCTCGTTGACCCGGCTCTCGAGCTCGCGGCTCAGCTCCGACAGCACGCTCATCCAGCCGCTGTGCCCACACGCCCGGCACAGATACATGGGCAGCTGCAGGACCCCCGACGGCGCCTGCGGCTGCTCGTCCCGCCAGGCGAAGCGCGGCTCCGCCGCCACCTCCCGCACCAGGCGTCGCACCTCGCGCACCCAGACCTGCACCTGCACCTGGAGCAGCGGCGCGACGCGGCCGCCCGCCTCCCGGCGCGCCCACGACAGCATCGAGAGGATCCCCTCGAGCAGCGCGCGTCGGTCGGCGTCGGACCGCGCTCGCCAGTCGGCGCGCTCGAGCAGGGCCGCGTCCAGCTCGTCCAGGGTGTGGATCGCCTCGGAGCCTCGCTCGATGAGCGCCCGCGCCACGGGGTGCCGAGCGATCCGGTCGCCGAGCCGCGCCCGGTCCACCACCCCGTCCACGAACAGGCGCGCGTCCCCGGGGAAGAACGCCGAAGCCACGCGCCCCACGTACGCGTCGATGTCGTCGTCTTCGATCGGCGCGAGGGGCGTCACGTCTTCGGGCAACGACGCGGGCGAGCTCGGCCCGAAGAGCGAGAAGAACGCCGCCGGCGAGCGCCGCTTCTCCCCCACCACCGCGTCCTCGCCGAACGGCACGCCGAAGATGTCCGACGCGAACTCCAGCAGCCGGCCCTGGCTCGAGCCTCGCTCGCTCGTGACCGTCGCCGAGGTGCCCACCGGGCAGAAGCGCGCGCCCCCCAGCCGCCCCGCGAGTCGGCGCACCAGGCAGGCGACGTCCGTGCCCTGCGCCCCGTCGTAGGTGTGCAGCTCGTCGAGCACCACGTAGCGCAGCGTGTCGGGCGCGTTGTCCTCCCACAGCCGCCGGTCGCTCGGCCTCAGCAGCAGGAAGTCGAGCATCTTGTAGTTGGTGAGCAGCACGTCGGGCGGGTTCTCGCGGAGCTGCTTCCGGTCGTCGATGACATGGCCGGGGCCCATCACCTTGTGCTTGCCCTCCCCGCCCACGTACATGCCGACCCGCAGCTTGCCCCGCATGGGCCAGCTCTCGTCGTCGCCGTGGACCATCTCCGCCACGCGCCGCGCCTGGTCGGCCGCGAGCGCGTTCATGGGGTAGAGGATGATCGCCTTGATGCCCTTCTCCCCGCGGCGCTTCGCGCGCAGGCAGTGGTCGAGGATCGGCACCAGGAACGCCTCGGTCTTGCCCGAGCCCGTCCCCGTGACCACCAGCGTCGGCTGCGGCGCGCGTCCATCCAGCGTCGACAGCCGCTGCCACGCCGTCAGCTGATGCTGATACGGCGTGTAGGCGGGCGGGTGCTCGATCCCGGTGTACGCGTCGGGCGACGCCGGCTCGAACGGGAGCCGCAAGCGAACGTACGGCCCCTGGAAGATCCCCGTGCCGCCCTGCAGCCGGTCGGATTGCAGATACGCGAACAGCGCCCGCTCGAGCTCCCCGTCCGAGAGCGCCCACGTGGTCCGCAAGTAATCGAGCAGGGTCTCGCGGACTTCAGCGGCGACCAGCGTGGGCAGCATGGCGCGAGACTATCGCCAGACGGCCTGCGACCTCAACGGATACGCGCTGGCCGACTCAGCCGCAGCGCGGGGCACCGCCCACCACGTCGAGTCGAAGTAGCAGCCCCGCGACACCCTCCGCGCCTTCGAAGTAGACCCAGCCGTCGCAGATGTCGCCATCCGTGATCGACGACAGGTCGATCAGCAGATTGGCCACGTCATCGAACGCGATGTCTTCATCGATGACGTAGAGCTGCCCGGTTCGCCAACGGTCGTCGCAGGAGATCTGCCACGCTCGGCCGCAATCCGTTCGGGGGAGTAGACCCGAACCCAGCCGGTCAGGGTGCCGACGCCGAGCTCGGCCATGAGCTCGCGGTACCCCGACGGGAGGCGACCCCAGTCCGCCTCGAACCGGGCGAGGGACTCGGTGGAGACCGGAGCGCGGCGCGTGGTGACGGGGCGAATCCGAGCCAGCAGCTCTTCCATGCGGGCGACGCTACCAGCGAAGTCTCATTGCGCACAGAGGGCTCTGGCCTCCGCAAGTAGCGCGCCACGGGCGACGCGGCGCGCCGCGGTTGCGACCGCGCGTGTCGGAGGGTCTTCGCGTCAGGCCGACCACGGGGCCTGCTCCGATGCTAGACTGTGGCGTGTCCCGAGAGGAACGAGCCCGACTGCGCCGCTCGCGCTGGAGCGGCGGCCGCGTCTCGAGCGACGAGCATGCTCGGCTCGACGCCGACTTCTGGCGCGACGCCACGTTCGAGGAGCGCCTCGCGGCCGCCTGGGAGATGGCGCAGATGGTGTGGTCGATGGAGAACCCCGATGGACCTCCCCTCCGACTTGATCGATCTGTTGGCGGAGTTCGCCGACGAGAAGGTTGAATACCTCCTCGTGGGTGGACTCGCGCTGGCCCTCCATGGGCTCCCGCGCTTCACGAAGGACGCAGACCTCTGGATCCGTGACGAGCCGGAGAACCTCGGCCGAGCCACCCGAGCGCTCGAGGCATTCGGTGCCCCTCGTACCACGGTCGAATCACTCCGGTCTGCCGCTGGGCTCGACGTGGTGTGGATGGGAAATCCACCCGCTCGGATCGACATGATGAAGGCGATCCCTGGCGGCGACTTCGCCCAGGCCTGGGCCACCCGAGAGGTCGTCGACGTCGGAGAGGTCGCGGTCTGCCTCGTCGGCCGCCGAGAGCTGATTCGACTGAAACGTGCGAGCGGCCGCCCCCAGGACCTGATCGACGCCGACCGCCTGGAGCGCTCCTCGGCTGATTGACGCGGACCCTCCAGAGCGCTCCTCCGTACGATCTCGGACGGCGCTCCGTTCTCGCCTGCCACCCGGTCCTGGCCGCGGAGGCGAGGGGCGATGAGCCGTTCATTCTCCAGGAGCGGGGCGGCCCCGCGGAGGAGACGGCGCAGGAGTTGACCGTGCGCCGCCTCTCTCGAGGCATGGTTCGATGACCTTCGTCCACTTCGCGAGCCCCCGCCCGGCGCGCCGCGCGAGCGGCTCCATGTCAGAGTGGACGACATGCCGAACCTGTGCCGCGCGGCGCACGACCTCGAGTCGTTCGAGGTAGACCGTGTATGTCGCCATGTCTCCCTGGGCGGCATGGTAGCAGTCCCGTTGCTTGCTGTAGCGGCCATCTCGGGTTGCGCCGGAGGGACCGTCGCCGACCCAAGCGAGCGTCGTTCGCGGTCCGTCGACCCTCCAGCGCGCGAAGCGCCACCCGCGCCGTTCACCGCGACTCCCGAACCGGGCCCGGAGGAAGAATCGGCTCGCTCGGCGACGGCGCCCAGACCGCCGGGCACCCGCTCGCTCTTTCCTTCTCGCCGAGCGGCGCCCTCCCCATCGCAAGTGATGGAAGGAGTGCGACGAGCGGCCCGCGGGCGATCGGAGGCCATCTTCGCCTGCTACGACTCCGCGCCCTGCGGGCCCTACGGGGCCGAGCCGAGCCGCGTGGTCGTGAGCCTGACGGTCGCGGTGACCGGCGAGGTCAGCGTGCTCGGTACCCTCCGCGTCACTCACTATCGCTGGGCGGGGGAGGAGCGCGAAGAGGTGCAGGGTGACGTCGCGGGCGCGCTGGCCCGGTGTGTCGAGCGCGCGCTCCAGGGGCTGGAGTCGGCGGTCGTACCCGAACGTGCGGTGGAGCTCCACTACCCGGTCACCCCCGAGGCCGCGAGCTGCGAAGCTCGGTAGCCGACGACCCGGCCGTTGCCGCTCCCATCGCCTCACGTGGAGGAACCAGGTTGTCCGAGGTCCAGGCGTCGGACCGCTACGCGAGCCAGTCGCCCGTGAGGGCGTCGCGGTACACCTCGTCGACGACGAGGGTCGCGTCGAGGCTCGGCAGCGCGGCCGCGTTCCCGGCGCGCGCCTCGCTCCTTTGCCACGCACCGTCGTCGCCGCGGGAGATGACCTCGATGCAGCGCTCGCGGTGGGAGACGAGCACGACCGCCGACAACCCCGGAATGCGCTGGTAGTGCTCGAGCTTCTCGGTGCGGTCGTAGTCCTCCGTGCTGGGGCTCGTCACCTCCACCACCACCGAGGGGTTCACGACCGTGTTGGCATCCTCCGGGTCCGGCTCGGCGTGGCCGGCGACGACCGTCACGTCGGGATAAGTGGCGAGCCCGGACGCGAGGACTCGCACCCGCAGGTCCGAGCTGTGCGCCTGGCATCGCTTGCCGCGAAGCTGGGGCCCAAGCTCGCTGAGCACGTTGGCCGCGAGCGCCGCGTGAGCGCGCGTGCCACCCGCCATCGCGTAGATCTCTCCGGCGAGGTACTCGTGCTTCACGTTCGCCGTGCGCTCGAGCACGAGGTAGTCGTGGTACGTGTAGCGGCGTCGTGCGGGGGCGCGCATCGGTTCCCAGCATACCGCCGTCGCCCCGGCCGTCGCACCGAGGTCGGAGAGGGAAGGCTCCGGTCACCTCGGCCCGCCATCTCTGCCGGTCCCACGGCCTGCGCGTGCCAGGTCGTGCAGCCCACTCGGCCACGAGCCGCTCGAAGGGCTGTGGGAAGCGTCACGGCCGAGCACGAAGGGCGGGGCCGGGATGGCAGACCTCGCCTTCGGCTTCCTCGCGAGGGGCACAGTATGGTAACCACCTTGCTGTGCCGTGTGCGCATCGATGAGGGACTCGAGGCGACTGCGAGGTCTCCTGCTCGCCGTTGTCCTGGCGGGGTGCGGCGGCGGCACGCCGCCCCGCCCGACGCGGGGAGCGCGAAGCCTCCCGCCTGGCATCGCGGACCGGGCGCGCAGGGTCTTCGATACCAGCACTTCCGGGCTGAGCTTGGTCGGCGTGGCGGACGACGTGGCGGTGCTCTGGGAGACGATCGAGGTCGACATCGCCCAGGTTGTCTGGCGGGACGATCTGATCGTGGTCGGACTGGAGGACGGCGCGATCCGGGAGCGTCGGGAGGGTGTCCCCTATCCTGGCAGCCGAGCCCCAGACACGCCACCTTGCGCCGCGACGGGCGAGTCGCGCTGGGGCGCGGCGATGCCGTCGAGCAGCAGATGGCTGGGGTGCTACGGCGCGAGCTTCGAAGACGACTTCCGGTTCCGCGCTGGGCTGGCGGTCGAGATCCCGGACCGAGGAGCGCGAGCTCCGAGCGCGTCGAGGCTCGATCTGCTGGTCACAGCTGCCGCGGACAGCGGGGCTGCATTCGCCGTTCGCGGTCCGAGACCGTCGGAGCCGGACGAGGTCGACGCGACGTTGGTTCGCTGGCGCGCCGCCGACGGCACGCTCGACGCCTTCTCGCTGGAGCTCGACGGCTCACCCTTGCAGTTCCCCCGTGTCGTGGGGCGGGACGCGAACACGGTGGCGCTGCTGCCGCAGGGCGCGACCAGTGGGTCGCTCTGGCTCGTGTCACTGTCGGACGACGGCGCTGCCGAGCAGCGGCTCTGGGGGGGCCCAGAGCTGAGCGAGACGGCCCTCGACGCGAGATGGTGGATGGGGGCGCTTCTCTATCTTCACGGAGCCCACGAGCGCACGTGCCTCGAGCGCTACGCCTCGGGACGCACCGAAACGGTGCTCTGCGTCAGCGAGATGTTCCTCGCCATCCGGGCGGTCGACGCGAGCGGTGTCCTACTGGCGAGCGCGGAGGGCGAGCACAGACGATTCGACTGGGCGGGGCGAGAGGTGGAGCGGCTCCCGACGGCGCGGAGTGAATTCCTCGACGTCACGGACGACGGCACGCTCATCGTCGTCGACTCCGCTGGCTCGACGCTCACCTTCTGGGAGTCCGAGTCACGCCGGGTCTCCGTCCCCGTCGGGCCGTGGGTATTGGGGGCGCAGGCGGGTGACGACGCGCTCTTCGTTCTACGAGAACGGCGCCAGCCAGACGGCTTGACGGTGCGAGAGCTCATCGAGTACCCGCTGCTGAGAGAGCGCCGACCATGAGCTACGTCCACGGAATCGACAGCTACAATCGCGCCAACCTCCATGTGGATCCGTCGAATGGACACCCCATCTGGTCCGGACACGGCGGCGAGCCGGCCTGGAGTTACGCCAGCCGACGATACGGGGGGCCGCCACCGTTCTGGGGGCGCTACCTGAACCCGGACCCGCGCCGCAGCATCGACCGGTCCGAGGTTCGGTTCATTCGGAACGCCTCAGGTGGGGGCTGCCGGCTTCTCCTCGTCTACAACGGTCTCTCTTCACGAGAAGTACTCGGTCTGCGGGGCGCTGCCGCGCGGGACCGTGGACGCCGCGCCGCGGCGCCTCGGCCGCGCTGAGGTACGTGAGCTCTTCGATCCCCGTTCGACAGCTCGTGGCCTGTGACGAGGGCGAGCATCACCCCGACCTACCCCGTGCTGCCGCCGAGCCGCACCCGGACTGCGTTCCGACGCCCGACAGCAGCGCTACTACAGCCGCTCTCGGACACGACTTCCTGAGCGCGAGACGAGCGCATCACTCGTGCCGCCGTGACCGAGCGTCAAATCGGCGTTCGAGCGAGCGGCCTTCTCCGTGAACGATCCGTTTCCCTATCGAGCCGCGAGAGCGCTCTGCCCACGGGGCGAGGCTGTCCATTCGCGCTGGTTCGGGTCGGGGCTTGCGATGGCCGGTCGTCGTGCGCGCACCGCGCTACATCGAGCCGAACGCGACGTACGCGATCTGCTGCCGCGTCGAGGAGAAGTGGGCGGCGGGCGGCGTGAACAACTTCAGCCCAACTTGTCGCTGACACCGGTTCGGGTCCTGCCTGAACTAGGCTCCGGATTCCTCCAGCGCTTCGGGGAAGGCCTCTCCCACGAGGATCTCGAAGCGGCGGGACAACATGCCGGGGCCGATCGACCAACGCTCAGGATCCTCGAACTCGAACAGGATCCTCAGAGCATTGTCGGAGCTGCGGATCGCAATCATCGCCTCGAGCCAAGGCACGCCGTCGTCGCCCTTGCTCAGGTCGCGCAGCTCCATCATGGCCGCGACGGCTTCGTCCTTGTCGATCGCGAACTCGAACCCCTTCTGGAGCTTGCCGAGGAACTTGTAGCGTAGGTCGGCGTAGTTGACGCCGTCTTCCAGGGCGAAGACCCAGCCGACGTAGTCCCAGGGCTGCGGCTCGGCTTCGGCGTTTCGCAGCAGGATCCCGCCGATCTTGTGAATGAGCTCGTTGGTGTCGGCCATGTTGGTTGCGCCTCTGCGTCATCGAGCTCGCCGCGCGGCAGGCGTTGCCTCGAGTCGCTCGGCTCGGGCTTTGCCGTTGGAGCTCCGGCGGAACTGCGCTCTGTCGTAGGTCTCACCGCCCACATTCTTGAACTTCTCGCCGCCCGTCAACGTCCCCGTGCCGCCATCTGCGCGCGCGATGACGCTTGCCCCACCTCGACGGCATCAGCGCATCTCGCGCACCGCTTCGCGTAGGGCGCCCGCGACGTGCGAGCCGAGGGACACGCCTTCGCCGTACTGCGCGTCGTCGCCGTACGTGTGGGGCGGCAGCCGATCCCACTGTGAGCGCGGCACGATGTACCCGACGGCGTCGTTCGCCTGGTTGATGAGCACGGAGGTCGTCCCGTCTTCCGGGAGGAGGCTCTGGAAGGAGGGCGGCGGCGCGAGGAAGGGATAGTCCGCGCCGGGGCGGCTCTCCGCGAGGCTCGTGCCGTCGGGATGTTGCAGCCAGAGCTCCGGGTAGAGCTCGCCCGGGAGCGCGAGGAAGCGCAGCGGCCCGATCGTCCAGACGTTCACCTCGGTCTGGATGCGCACGTCGCCGAGCAGGACCTCGTCCCACGGCAGGGCGGGCGCGGTCGGCTCCTCGTCCAGCGTCACCCGCGTGCCGTCGGTCCGGAAGAGCCGGCGCGGGATCACCCCGAGCTGCACCGCGCCGAGGATCTCCGGCGTGGTGACGCGCAGCAGGAAGGGGTTGGCGCGGAACGCGAGCGCGGGCTCGACCACGGTGGTCGGGGCGGACTCGAGCGCCTCGATGGCGATGGCCGCCGCGCCCGCCCCGACGTACTCCGCCTTCTCGAACGTGCCCGTCGCGCAGGTCTCGCGCCCGGCCTCGTCGGGGCAGCCCGCGATGTCCATCGGGTTCATCAGCCCGCCGAGCGCGCCCGGCATGTAGAAGGCCACCGCGCCGGGGTAAGCCGCCTCCAGCTCGCGCCGCAGGTAGTGCGGGTAGTCGGAGCTCACGAGCGTGTTCTCTCCCCCGAGCGCCTCCGCGTGGTTGCCCCAGATCACCACCGTGGCGATGGGGCCTTCCGCGGAGTCGAAGCGGAGGGCGGTGATCGTCGCGTCGATCACCTCGGGCAGCCGGCTGTCCGCCACGAGGTGCGGCGCTGCGGTGCGCGCGAACGTCATCGTGGCCTCGCGCTCGGCGTCGATGGCCTCCGCGAGCGCGTCGAGCGCCTGCGCGATCACGCGCTCGTTGTAGGCGCGGTCGTAGCCGCTGGCGATCAAGTGCGCTCCGCCGAAGCCGAGCGGGTCCTGGCTCTCGTGCGTGTGCGTCGCGACCACCGCCACGTGATCCACGTCCAGCCCCCGCGCCTGCGCGGCCATGCGGAGATCCACCACGTCGTCGTGCGAGACGCCGAGCAGATCGAGCACGACGATCCCGAGGCGCGTCTCGCCGCGCGAGATCGACAGCGCCCTCGCCCAGGTGTCGTCGTGCACCCCGGTCGCCGCCCGCCCCGGATCGAAGCCGGCGATCCAGACCGGGTCCCAGCGGCCGTCGCCGTCCACGTCGTCAAACGCCTCACCGGGGTCGCGCACCCCGTCCCCGTCCTCGTCGTCCCAGCTCTCCACCACCGGCGTGATCACGCGCCGCGCCGCGCCGACGCGAAACGCGCCGCTCGCGTCCGGGCAGCGGCTGTCGCTCGGACACGCGACGTCGTCGATGAGTCCCTCGGTGTTCGGCGGGTCGCAGGCCATCAGGAGCAAGAGAGCGAACGAGGCGCGGGTCCACATGGTGGGCAACCCACCGCAACACACATGCCACGGCGCGAAGCGGGGCCCATCCACGGGCGATCGACGCGCGTTCACGCCACGCGTGAATGGACGACGTCAGCCTGCCCATCGTGGGCCAGCTCGACCGCCCTTGTCACAGGCCCCGGTTCGGGTCTTGCCCCCTCACGGTAGGTCGTGGCTGTAGACACCGAACTGCTAAGCCCGCACCATTTGCCGTGTGCGCCGAACGTTGTCGCCTTTCGGGTTCTCTCTTGCCGGCTTCGTTCTTGCCGCAGGCTGTGGCGCAGCCAGGCACAATGATTCGGCTGAGATCCCTGGAGCCAGAGGGCGGGCCGCACCCGCTCCAGACCAGACGGCCCCATCGTCAACCGAGTCGAGGTCTGCTCCCGACGAGCCGGACGAGGGCGACATCGACGTCGAGGCGTCCGGGGCTTCACAGCGCGAGGCGGCCCCTGGACTTGACTCGACAGAGGCGGAGGAACCCAGGACCGAGGAGCGCCACGCCGCGCTTCCTCCGTGCCGCTGGTACGCGGTGAACTCTCCACCTCCACTCGAAGGGCCTGGAAGTATGGCGGAGATCGATACGCGCGTTAGCGCGGCGCTCAGCCGCGAAGCGCGAGTAGTGGGGCGGTTGCGGCTCGCTGCCCGCGGCTGCGCCTCCCTGTCCGTTGGGCTTGTGGTTGTCCGCCATGCGGAAGACGACGATGGCATCGACGGCTTCATGATTACGGGAGACGATCCGTCACGGGCCCCCCGCACTGGACCCCGCGGGGAGGAGCGAAGGAATGCACCGTGGGCCCCCAACGCCGACCTCGACCGTCGTGGCTCGTGCGACTCTGATGCGGCACCGGAGGTGCATTTCTTCCGGGCGCAGCATGGCCCGGATCACTCCGTGGAACAGATTCATCTCGAGAACTTGGATGTCGAAGCATGCGGTTTCTACGGCCACGACCTACGACATGGCGATCTCGACGGAGATGGGACCACGGAGGTACGCGTCGAAACGCGGACTGGCGGCTGGCAGGAAATGAGCGCGGGAACCGACCGTAGCCACCGGCTGTTCATCTTCGACTTGGCCTCCTTCCGTGCACAGCTGGCGCTGGAGCTCGGATACGAGCGGGCTCCAGAGTGTGGCCTCGACTATGAGGACCTCTCGGGCGTGATGTCGCTCCGGGATCTCGACGGCGACGAGCATCGCGACGTCGTCGTTCGTCAGCACCTGGAAGGACGCGACAGTCACTTCTCGCCAGCGGAGTACCAGGACTGGCGGACCAACGTATGGCGATACGATGCCTCGGCAGACGGCTACGTTCGCGCGGAGGAACTCGACTCCACGGTCCGGGGCCGGAGTCCAGACATGGGCGAATGACCGACGAGATGGGTGCAAATCACGTCCTGAGAACCGGCCTTGTCACAGACCCCGGTTCGGGTCTTGCCCGGGTCCATCGCGGCCCCGAGAGGGACTGGGGCATGACGCTGGGCCGGATTTTGACGAACGAATAGGATCGTCCCCGACGCTCGGCCCCGCGAAGCGCGAACGTCTTGTCGGACGGGAGCAGCCCGCTGTACGTTGCGCGCCATGCGTGAACGCGACGCCGTGCGAGGGGCGCTCGCCTCGGCGGCGATGTGGGTGCTGTTCCCCGTCCTCGCGAGCTGCGGGGGAGCCGCAGCACGGCCGGCGGCCGAAACGACCGCGCCACGTCGCGGATTCGCGCAGGTGGCCGAGGGCGAGGGGGAAGAGGCCGGGCGCGACGGCGAGCAGGGTGGGGGCGACACGCTCTCCCGCGCGGACCTCGAGACGCTGGCGGCGGCGCTCGAAGAAGACACCACGTGCCAGCGGGGCGACGCCGCGTCGTGCCTGCGTCGCGGGGACGCGCAGCGGGCGTCGCTCGAGGGGGATCCGCCACCCGACGTGTGGAGATCGACGCGGTCGTGGAGTACATCCACGGCTGCCTGAGCGGCGTCGCGACGAGCTGCACGATGGCCGACTGGGCTCGCGTCGGCCGGTACTACGCACGCGCCTGCCAGCTCGGGCTCCCGAGCGGCTGCGAGCGAGCCGAGCAGCTGCTGCGTCCGACCGAGTGATCGACGAACGAATAGGATCGTCCCCGAGGCTCGGCCCCGCGTCGCCGCCTGACGACGCGGTATCGGCGTCCGTGCGGGTGACTCGACCTTTGGGACCGAATCGTGGCCGAGCACGGCGAGTCCGAGAGCTGAACGGCCCCCCCACGACCCGAGGTATGGTGGTCCCATGTCCGTCGGGTCATCGAGTCGCTTTCTGGGGGTGCTCGCCCTTGGCCTCGTGGCGGGCTGCCATCCGGCCGCCTCCATCGCGGGCAACGTCTTGCAGACCTCGGCGGGTCCCGACGTGCCCATCTCGGATGCGCGCGTGACCGTCCGCTGTCCGGAGCTCGGCACGCAAACGCTGACCGCCACATCCGATGGCCAGGGCGCGTTCAGGCTCCTGATGGAGGTCCGGTTCAGCCGCGAATGCACGCTGGAAGTAACGCACCCGAACTACCTGCCGGCGTCGTTCGTGCTCGGCGCTCGCTGCGGCGAGACTGACGACGAGGCCTCTGCCGGCTACTGTCCGGTCCGCTCACGGATCGTGATCCGGTTGGAGCCGACGCCCTGATACCTGGTGGATCTCGAGCGCCGGCACGTGCGTGTGGGATTGATCGAAGAAGGCCGAGCGGACCGTTGATCGCGGCGGATTCAGCGACCCCCGAGGCCACGAGGTTGGAACCGCGCCCGCGTGAGGCTACTGCGGCAGCGCGTCCACGAAGCGGACGACGAAGGTCATCGGCCGGCCCCGTCGCGTGACCGCGAGCTGGAGCGTGGCCGCGTCCCGCAGGCTCTGCCGCGTCCGGAGCGCCTCCTCGGGTGGATGCAGCGCCAGGCCGTTGATGGTGTGGACGCGATCTCCGTTGCGGAACCCCAGGAGCGCGAGCGGGCTCCGCCTCCGGAGGCCGTAGATGGTGTACCCCGTGATCTCCCCGTCCTGGCGGTAGGGGATCACGCGCGCCTGCTCCAGGATCGCCGCGAGCGTGACCCCGCCCTCGTCGAGGGTCCGGCGCGCCAGGATCACCTCGGTGTCGGAGACGCGACGCAGGGCGCGCTCGAAGGCCGCGGTGATCGCCTCGCGGCGGCCGCGCTCCGCGTCGAACGAGGACTCCGGCGCCGCGGGCTCGGGGTCGGCGTCGGGAGCGCTCGCGACCTCGGCTGCGGCGCAAGGGGGCAGCGCGGCGTCGGGGTCGGCGACGAACACCAGGGCCCCCGGCCGCACGTCGAGGCGGACTCCGCTGCCCGCCAGCGCGAGGCGGACGGCCTCCAGCGCTTCGCGCTCAGTGAGGGGCTCGCGCGCGAGGACCGACAGCCGCACACAGGAGGCGACGGGCTCGACCCGCGCATCGAGGATCACGGTGGGGCGCCGCGTGACCTCCGAGAGCGCGCGCGCGACGTCCGCGAGCGTGGCTCCTTCCACGTGGAACGCGAAGCGCGGGGCCTCGTCGCGCGGGTCGTCATGGCGTGGGGCCTCCCCGGCGCGCGGCGGGCCTGCGCAGGCGGCGAGGATCGCGGCGAGGACGATGACCGCGGCGGCGGGGCGTCGGCGCATCGGAGAAGTCTACACGGTCGTCGGGCTCAGGCGGCAGCCGGCCGCGCCGAGCTACTGTTGTCGGCGCGCTGGAACCAACTGGCGCCCGCGATCCACGTGCTCCGCAGATTCGTGGTCGGCGTGGTCTGCGCGCCCGGACAGCTGACCATCGTGCCCGCCTCGGTGAGCTCTTGCAGGCGGCCTCGTCATGGACCCCGGTTCGGGGCTCGCCCCTCCCCGTAACCGCGCGAGAGATCGCGCGACCGTCGGCAGAGACTCTTGCGTTCTCGCCCTCCTCACCCGATCGGGTGACGACCCGGCTTGCGCAGGCGACTAGCGTCTCGACGCAGACATCGAGCGTGTCCCACTACGAGCCCGAGCTTGTCGGCCCGACCGTCCTCGAGAGCGTCCGGTGGCAGCTGTATCGCCCGGTACGGTCTCGGCATCCAGGTAGGGTCGTTGCTCATCCGATGTGGCGCGTCGGCTCGGCACCGAGGGCGCGGGGAGAAGTCACGCTCACCAACCAGAGGAGAGACGATGACGGTGAAAGACACTCGAGCGATGGTCATGGCGGCCCTCGCACTGCTGAGCGCGTTCGGTTGCGCAGACCTCGCCCCGGTGGGGCCGGAGCTGGCCGGCGACGGCGGGGTCGGGGAGCGACGGGAGCCGCTCGTCGATGGATTGTCGCAGACGAATTCGCTGACGCTCAACGCGGTGGTCTGGATCGCCGGCTGCACCGGTACGCTGGTCGCCCCGGACATGGTCGTGACCGCTGGTCACTGCGCGGGCGGCATGACCCCGGCCTGGGAGGACGACGCGGTCGTCGGGACGGGCACCTGGCGAGCGGCCTCGCCGATCACGGTGAAGATCGGCCCGGACCCTGACGCGCCGGTGGTCGAGAGGACGGCGCGCTGGTCCATGCAGGCGGGCAACGACGACGTCATGATGTGGCTCCTCGACGAGCCGGTGCCTGCGTCGATCGCCACTCCGCTCACGGTGATGACGCGTGACCTGTATGACCACGTGACCGGGTCCGGCTCTCTGCAGGGCGAGACGGTGATTCTCGGCGGATACGGAGCGTCCGTCGACGGCGACGACTCCGGGATGTTCGCCTACTCGACCGTCGGCGCGTTCACCGGGGGGGTCGTCGGCCCCAACAACGTCAATCACGAGCTGTTCTATCCTGCCGCGGCGCGCCTCGAGGGGGGCGACTCGGGAGGCAGCGTGTTCAAGTACGGCAGCCTGCCCGGAGGCGGGGGCACCTACTATCTCGTCGGGGTTCACGTCGCGGGTGTCGTCAACGGCACCACCGGCCGGTTCGTGGCGCCGTGGGGCGAGGGCGGCAACGACAGCAACGGGAACTACCACCCGAACCTCTCGGCCTTCTTCGACGGGGAGGTGACGCAGTCACTTCGGCGGAACGTGTTCCAGCCGAGAGAGGGGCGCGACCAGTGGCACCCCTTCTTCTGCATCTCGAACGAGGAGTGTCAGGTGGGCGACTTCAACGGCGATGGGCGAGACGACATCGTCGCCTTCACGAAGGGCTCCAGCGCTGACGTGCACGTCGGGCTCAGCTACGGCTGGCGCACCTGGTCCGGGCTGTCGTCGGTGAATCAGCCTGGCCGCGGCTTCGAGAGCGGGCTGTGGCACGGCTTCTTCGGACCTCACGCCGAGCAGGTGGGCGTGATGGACTTCGATGGCGATGGGCTCGACGACATCTACACGGGCACCACCTTTGGTCTGTACGTGGCTCGTACGAGCTGCGGCGACTCCGATTGCTCCAACAACCCCCCCGAGGACTTCGGCCCCGAGTCTCCGTTCTTGATCACCAGCAGCGCCATCTGTCACCCGAGCAACCGCACCTGCATCACCGGAGACGTGACCCCATTCCAGCGGGACGAGATCGTCTCCATCGAGGCGGGGACCGGAGACGTCACCGTCTACACCGTCGCGGGCGACATGAGCTCCGGCTTCTCGATCAGCACGCTCTCCGTCGACACGACGCCGATCGACGGGTGGTGCTTGCCCCCCGCGCGCTGTCAGCTCGCCGACTACGACGGAGACACTCGAGACGAGCTCCTTATCTTCGACAACGACTCTGGCGGAGACGTCTACGTCGCCGACACGACGCTGAGCTGTTCGGGGCTCGTGTGCTCGGTGACCGCGTTCCACGCCCCGGTCAAGCTCTCCGACGGCCTCTGCTACGACCTGGGCGGTAGCCATCGGCGCGACTGTGAGGCGGCGGACGTCGACGGCGACGGCGACGAAGACGACATCGTGATCTTCGACCGCTACTACGACCGAGTGCACGTGGCGATCGGCGACAGCGCCACCCACTCGCTGACGACGACCTACAGCTGGAGCACCTCGGTCTGCCCCGACGGACACGACTGCCGGACCGGTGACTTCAACGGAGACGGCATGGACGACATCGTCGGCTTCTCGAAGATCTCGGGCGAGGGACCCTGGGGCTCGGTGTACGTCCAGACCTCGACCGCGAGCTTCTAGCTAGACGTCGACCGCCGACCCCATCTGTACGAGGGGTCGGCGGTCCGCTCGACTCCAGCGCGACGACACCGACGGGGACGTAGCACCGAACACCGAGGGATCTGGGGAGACGCGAGCGCTGGCGGGACTCGATGCATCACCCGCTCCGCGCTCGGTCGGTGCTGGGCCGGCTGGCGCTGGCGGACGGCGCCCCCGGTTCGGGTCTTGCCCCACTCCGGCGTCCTATCCCCTCCATCGTGGCGGCGGTAGACCGCAGCGCGCGGCGTCAACCAGGCTCTCGCAAGCCGCCCGGGTCGGTCGGCTTCGGCGAGCGCTTCTTCCCGGGGAGCATGCGAGCGACGACCGGCACCCCCCGGAGCTGCTGGATCAGGACCCCGCCGACGTGCAGCCCGACGAGGCCGAGTAGCGTCAAGACGAGGACTTCGTGGACCTTCCTCGAAGCGAGCTGCTCGAGCGCGGGGGCGGAGGCCAGCTCTCCCGACACATACGCGGGCCACGCGCTGCCCGCCGCGGTCGCGACGCCGCTCGCACCGAGCCCGAAGAGGACCACGTAGATGAGGCCATGCACGACGTCGACGCCGCGCCGATGCAGCGGCGCCAGCGGCAGCGGCGCCGGGGATCGACCACGCCAACGGACGACGAGACGGGCGACGGTGAGGACCATCAGCAGGATCCCGAAGATCGTGTGGGACCGCGCGAGGAGCTGCCGAAGGTTGGCGTCGGCCGGGAGATCCGACATCACGAACCCGGCCGCGGCCAGGCCCGCGACGAGCGCCGCGGTCATCCAGTGCAAGGCGACGCTCGCGTTCGACCATCTCTCGATCATGACATCCTCCTCGGGTCCAAGAGCGCTGGGAGCGCCAGCGCTTGGACGACCCAGAACACGCTGCGCACGCTCATCGCGGCGACCGTGCGCGTCTCGAACGCGCCCCCGCCGAGCACGTAGCCCGTGAACAGCACCAGCACGGCCACGGTGGACATGGCGAGCGCGCGTGCGGTCCAGACCGCCCACCGACGCCGAGCCAGGGTGGCAGCGCCGGTCGCCACGTAGGCGAAGCCGGCCGCGAAGTTGAAGCCGAGGACGAACGGCACCACGTCGCCGGCCGCGCGCCACGCGTCCGCTCCACCGAACAGAACGTGGCCCCCCTCGAGGACCGTCGCCAGGCCGAAGACCAGGGCGAGCGCCCCCGCGATCCACCGCAGAGGGGTAGCCAGCCGGGGATCCGTCGCGGTGCTCACGCCGGCGCCTTCGTGTCCGACCAATGACGCAGCGAGAGCACGGCGCTGACGAGCACCGAGGCGGTCATCGCGAGCGCGCCGATGAGCACGAAGACCGGCGAGAGGCCGAGGTAGACCTCGCCCAGGATCCCGATCGGCATGAGCAGACCGGCGAGGCCGAGCCACGCGGCGAGCGCGCGACCTCGATCGGGCGCCGAGGGGAGCCGCGCCAGGACGAAGCCGAGGGCCAGGTTGAGGAGCGCGAACAGGTTGCCGTGCACGTGCGCGAGGCGCGCCTCGAAGTGCCGGCCGACGGAGTAGCTCGCGACCCACGCTTCCTTGTCCGGCGCGAAGTCGCGCAGGTAGATGAGGAGGAACCCGTAGAGCATGAAGGCCGCCATGACGAGCAGCCCCACGCCGACATTGTAGCGTCCAGTCTTCACGTTCGAGCCTGCCTGGCGGAGCTCTGGCTCCGCGCCGGGGTTTGGAGGAGGGTGGCCAGCGCGGCGCGCACCGCGCGCGCCTCCCGCTTCCGAGCGCGGGGCTTCGCCCGCGAGAGCGCGTGCATCTGGACGCTGCCCATCACGACGAGGGCGAGCGCGGCGGCGTCGACGTCGGCTCGGATGTCGCCCTCCTCTTGGCCATCGCGGATGCAGTCGCGAATGAAGTCGCGGGTGCTCTTCACGACCGCCGAGAGCCGCGCCGATCCGTCGGCCGGCAGCGCGAGGAGGAACTGCTCGGAGAGCACCAGCCGCGGGATGCCCGGGTGCCGCTCGACCGCGGCGCCGCGTGCCTCGACGAAGCGCTCGAGGCGCTCGAGGCCAGGCAGCTCCAGCGAGGGGAAGCTCCGCGCGAGGATCGTCTCCACCCGGTCCACGATCGCCTCGAGCAACGCGTCGAGAGAGGCGAAGTGGCGGAAGATCGCCCCGCTGCTCAGCCCCACCTCCTTGGCGAGCGCGCGCGTGCTCAACGCCGCGATGCCGCGCGTCGCGATGATCTCGAGGGCGACGTCCACCAGCTCGCGCCGACGGTCACCGGTGCTCATGCGTTCTCGGGCCACGCCTCAGTTGTAAGCACGTGCTTACAAGGCGCAAGCGGGCCGCGCGCCTGCAGGTCGGCGCCGCCGGGTTGGCTCGGGCGGGCGCCGAGCGGCGGGTCGAGCGCGCTCCCGTCGAGCCTCCCGCCGTGGAGGCTCTCGGAGAAGAGCCGCGCTCGAGCCGCGTCGGTCGAGGAAACGACGTCGCTGTCGCGTTCGACCCACACGTGGACCCGCGTTCGGCTCGCCAGGCAGAGTTCGTGGATGACGACGGCGCCCACCTGCGGGCACGACTACTTTCCTGGGCGCAGCGCGACCTCATCACCGACCTCAGCGGTCTTCGGCGCGCTGGGGTGCGTGCGTTCCGTCGGGGGCGGCGCAAAGGGCGTTTTGGAGAGTCCCGCAAGCGGACTGGTCAGATGCCCCGGTTCGGGCCTTGCCCTCTCTCCTCGAGGATCTTCCGGATCGTGGCGGGTACGGGCTTCGACTCGCGGGTTTCGGGATCGAAGAAGACCTCGACGGCGCGCTGAACTGCATGAACGTGATCGGTGCTCAGGTCGCGAAGCTCTTGCGTGTACGCCACGCTCTTCGTTCCGACTCGGTCGAAGCGGCCCACGATGCGAACGACGGCCCCGGCGACCAGCTCGCGACGGAAGTCGGTCTCGGTTCGGGCTACCACGGTGTGAAGGTTCGTCCGCTCGAGGACCGAAGCCGTGACACCGACCTTCGGCCAGAGAACGAAGCTCGCGTCATCGAAGAGGTGTGCGTAGAAGCGCACGTTCATGTGTCCATAGTGGTCGCACATCCAGGGGTGTACGACGGTCTGGTGTGTCTCCTGCCAGTTGCTCATGTCTGTCTCTCTCTCCGAGCCGATGGAAACGCGGCGCTTGGCTTTCGCTCCGCGCGGACGGGGCTGCCGAACATGACGACCGAGCGTCGCTACGACCACCCGGCTCCGCAAGCTCGTCGCGCGGGACCGCGCAGCGCGCGCAACCGGGTTTGTCACGGGCTCCGGCTCGGGTCTTGCCTGGTCGTCTCCGGTCTCAGCTGAACGCACGACCGCCGCCGACGCGTCGCTGTCGACGCGCCGACGGCGGCGCACTCCTCCAGGACGGCTCAGGCCTCGAGCGGCTCGGGCTCCGGGCTGATCGGGTCCGGCGCGACCGGCTCGGGGATCGGGTGGACCAGCGTGGGATCCGGCGTGTCGGTGTCCACGACGTCGTCGACGATCACGTCCACCTCCGTGCCGTCGGCGCGGCGGACCGGGCGGAGGAAGCCGAGCGAGCGGAGGATGCGGCGGTCGCGGATGACCACGCGCGCGATGCCGCTCCACTCGAGGTACCAGTTCCACGCGCGGTCCTCGGCCTCCTGCACCGCGGCGGGCGTCTTGCGCGCGAGGGGGTCGCGCGTGGCGGGCACGGAGCCGACCCGCGCGATGAGCCCGCGCGCTCCGGCCACGACGTCCTCGGTCAGCCCGCGCGCGTCGAGCCGCGCCCGCGCCTCCTGACCGCGCTCGAGCCCGCCCTCGTCGACCGGCTTGGCCACCGCCTCGAGGCGGTCGAGCAGGGTGACCACCGAGACGATCACGTCGATCCCGGACGTCTGCGTGAGGTTGCGGAACACGACCTCGTGCACCTCGGGGTAGTTCGTGCGCAGCACG
>JAVJQK010000006.1 GCA_040218145.1 Sandaracinaceae bacterium
CTCCCGCTCCCGCTCCCGCTCCCGCTCCCGCTCCCGCTCCCGCTCCCGCTCCCGCTCCCGCTCCCGCTCCCGCTCCCGCTCCCGATCCCGATCCCGATCCCGACCCATGACCGGGGCCCTTCTCGAAGGCGCGAGCCGCCAACAACTCGGGAGAAGAAGCGGGAGAGGGCCGCGAGCCCCCTCCCGCTCTCCTCACCCAGCCCTGTAGAGCCTCCGATGCGTCATCTGGGCGACCCGGGTCAGCCCGGCGACGACGAAGTCGGCCTTCTGGCCGTCACAGAACCCGAAGGCGCGCGCCATTCGCACCGCGGTGATCGCCTCGGCGCAAGAGCCGGCGGCGGTGCCGATCCTCTCCTTCCGGTGTCCCTTCCGGACTCCGTCCGCCTCAGAGAGATTGAGCGCGACCGACTTGGCGGCGCGGAACAGCTCATCGGCGAGAAACTTGTCGTGCACTCGGACCTCGACCACCAGCGCGTGGATGTGCGGCAGGAGGTTCATCATGAGGTCGAGTGCGGTGCTTGCGTAGGGGATGGTCATGCACCCTCCCCGGCGCCTCCGTGTGTGATGCAAACCGTCGTTCCGTTTGTATCGCGCGCGGTGGTGCCATTGTGGGGGGGCGGGGCCATCCCCGGTGCAAGCACCGCGCGCGACCGAGCGACCTCGGGACCCGCGTGCGCTTGCCGTCCCGTGCCCCACGGTCTGCGTGGCATGGGCGCGGCTCTCGCGGCTCGATCCTCGGCCTTGGGGCTTCCGCTTCCGCGCCGAGTCTGCCTCCGAGTCCAAGTCCGCTTCCCGCTTCCGCGGCCGCTTCCGCTTCCGAGTCCGCGCCCGAGTCCGCGCCCGAGTCCGCGCCCGAGTCCGCCTCCACTTCCGCTTCCGGGTCCGCTTCCGAGTCCGCCCCCGACACGGACCCCGCCCCCGCTCCCGACCCCGACCCGACCCCGACCCTGACCCCGACCCCGATCCCGATCCCGATCCCGATCCCGATCCCGATCCCGACCCCGCTCCCGACCCCGCTCCCGACCCCGACCCTGGACCCCGCCCCCGACCCCGCCCCCGCCCCCGACCCCGACCCCGACCCGCTCGAGAGGCTCGCGAGATGAACACGCGTCCTCCACCACCGACGCTGCGCCTCGGCGAGCCTCGCCCGCGGCCGGGTCAGCTACCGCCCGGGGCGCCGATGAAGAGGAAGAGGAGCTGCCCGAAGAACGGCGCGAAGGCGAACCACGCGAGGACGTCGGCGGTCAGCTGGCGCGTGTCCGCGATGCGGGCGTGATCCGCCTGGAGCGAGGCGCGAGTGCCCGCGACGATCTCGACATCCGGACGCTCGACGTGACGGTAGTCGGCGACATCGGGCCCCAGGCCGAACACGAGCACGGGGCCGGGGGGTGTGCCGCTCGGCGCTCGCGGGCGGGCCGAGTGGCCGTGCACGTGCACCACGCCGAGGGCGTCCGCGTGTCCTTCGTGCACGTCGGTGCGCTCGAGGTGAGCCTTCCCACGGACCGTCGGTCGGCGCAGGAAGCGGCTCGCGGCGAAGGCGAGCACACACCAGCCGATCCAGGTCCAGGGGGGCGGCGTGTGGCGCAGGACCTCGGCGGCGCGGGCGGGCTCGAGGGTCCAGCCCGCGTCGGTGTGGTGCAGACGATGCGTCACGACACCTTCACGCGCGACCCAACGGTCGCCGCCCGCGGATCGGAGCGTGAGTCGATCCGCGGCGGGGACCGACACCGCCCAGCCGGCCGAGCGCTGGGGATCGGGGCGTAGGACGCAGCGGTCCGAGCGCGCCGGGCACACAAGGCACACGCGCGGTCGATATTCCCTGGAGCAACCGACGCGACCCGGGGCGACGACCCACTCCGCAGGATCGATGCGCTCGCTCGTCGCTCCTGCCGCCGGCGCGAGGAGCTGCGAGGGGAGCTCGAGCGAGCGCTCGGGTCCGAGGACCAGCGACTCGCTCCGTCCGACGTGGGGGAGGAGCAGGCAAGCGATGACGGCGCCGATCCCGAGTCGCGTGATCACGGGCGTCGCCGCCCGCCAGCTCGGCGGGGGAGGGCGCCGGATGACGAGGTAGCTCGCGACGCAGAGCGCGATGCAGAGCAATGCCCAGCTCGCGGTCCGCACCCAGAGCGCGTCCGGGTCGGTCTCGGTCGCCGACGAGAGCAGCGGCTCCGTGAGCAGAAGCGGCGCGCTGCTCCAGGCGAAGAGTCGCCCCGCCCGTGGGGCGCTCGTGGGCGCGAGTCGAGCGCGCTCGACCATCACGGTCAGCGCGGTCGCCATCAGCCCGAGGAGGCAGCCGAGCGGCGCGGCGAGCGGCCTGGCGAGCTGCAGGTCTTCGAGGCCCGGCCGAGCGAGGAGGCCGCCCGCGCCGACGAGGAGGGTGACGGCGATGGATCCAGCGAGGGCGGTCTCGATGCGCCCGCGCCTCGCGGTCCAGCGCGCGGACGATCTCGCGGGGGTCGTGGGGGCCGGGCGCGCCATCGCGTGTACCGAGCATGCCAGCTTTCGGGGGCTCGCACACGAGAGCCGGCTGGTATGCTCGCCGGGGAGGTGGACGTGGCCGATGACGACGAGAGGCGCGCGGGGCGAGTGCTGCGGTTCGCGGTGACGGGGGCGCTGCTCGCGGCGCCGCTCAGCGGGTGCGGGGACGGCGCGCCGGTCGAGGTGAACGAGCCGGCGCCCGAGCAGCCGACGATCAACGAGCCGGCTTCGCCCGATCCGGAGCCCGTGGCGGAGCCTCCCGAGCCGCGTGGGCCGACACCGAACCTGCCGGCGCCAACCGACGAGGAGACGCCCCCGCCCGAGCCGCCGGAGGCCGAGTGATGGGAGACGGGCGTCGTGGAGGGCGTGTGTTGCGCTTCGCGGTGACCGGGGCGCTGCTGGTGACGCCGCTCGTGGGCTGCGGCGAGGACGAGTCGCCCGAGGGCACCGAGACGATCAACGAGCCGCCGGATCCCGAGCCGGAGCTGCACGTCAACGAGCCGCCCGACGAGCCGGCCGAGGAGCCGACGGCCGAAGACACGCAGCCCGAGCCCGAGTGAGCGGACACCCGAGCCGGACGAGCAGCGCGCGGCTCGAGAAGATCTGCCGCGCGCAGATCGATCGCGCGCCCTGGCCCGACTTCGAGGCCTTCGACGCGTCGGCGTACCCGCTCCCGCTCCGCGAGCGCGCCGCGCGTCAGTGGTGGCGCCGCGCGCGCGAGGAGTACGGGTCCATTCACGAGTTCACGCAGGTCGCGCACGCGCTCACCACGCTGCGCGCGCCGATCGGGGTGCTCGGCGCCCTCGCGCGTCTGATCGGGGACGAGGTGCGCCACGCGTCGCTCTGCGCGCAGATGGCCGAGGCGACGCTGCCGGAGCGCGCGCCGGGCGAGGTCTACGACTGGACGCCGCCGCGCGCTCCGTGGCCCGCGCCTCCGAGCGACGCGGCGCACACGCTGCGCTGGGCCGCCGACGCGGTGCTCTGTTCGTGCTGCATCGGCGAGACGATCTCGCGGCCGCTCTTCGAGGCGCTCGCGACGCTGGTCACCGATCCGGTCCCACAGGCCGTGGTCCGGCAGATCCTCCGCGACGAGCACCTGCACGCCACCTTCGGCTGGGAGGCGCTCGGCTGGATGCTCGGCGAGCTCGGCGAAGGCGACCGCGCCTGGCTGCAAGGTCGGCTCGCGAAGCGCCTCGGCGCGTTCGAGCGCAGCTGCGTGGTCGGCGGCGTGACGCTCGCCGACCTCGCGGGGGAGGACGCGGTGGTCGCGCCGCCGGGACCCGACGCGCCGCCGAACCTCGGCCACCTCGACGCGCGCCTCTACGCGATGATCTTCTACAGCACGCTCGAGTCGGAGGTGCTGCCGCGCTTCGCCGCGCTCGGGTTCGACACGGACCGCGCGTGGCGCGAGCGCGGCCTCACTCGGGAACCGGCCGCGCCGTCAACGTGAGCGGGACCGCGCTCGCGTCGCTCGGGCCCGCGTAGGCGCCGACGTAGCCCTCCGTCCGGACGCGGCCGTCGAAGTCCCGGTCGGCCCCCGGCAAGTCGGGGAGCTCCGCCACGTCCACGCTCGCCGTGAGCATGCCGGCGAGAGGATGCAGGTCCAGGCCGCTGCCCGGGTCGCCCGAGGGCATCGCGAGCATGCCGGCCGCCGAGTCGCCCGTGACGTTGCCCGCCTCGTCGTCGGCCGAGAGCGGCATGGGGCCGAACACGGCGTTGTAGCGGACGCGCTGCGCGAAGCCGGCGTCGCCGCCGGTGACGCGGAGGCCCCGGCCCTCGGCCACGATGGTGTTGAAGAAGACGTCGACCCGGCGAGGGGTTCCGTTGTGTGGCTGCACGGTCAGCGCGCCGCCGTGCGGGTTGACGAAGACGTTGGCGTAGATGGCCAGGTTGCCCTCGGCCTGCATCAGCATCTCGGTCGAGTTGTCGTAGAAGAAGTTGCCGTAGACGAGGTAGGTGTCGTCGGCGCCGACGCCGCCGCCGGGGAGGTGCCCGAGCAGGAGGTTCGGCCGGGCGCTGCCTCCCGTCGACGCGCCGCGCGTCTTGGCGAAGACGTTGTGGCGGATGATCGTGTGGCTCTCGCCGGTGGGCATGCCGGGCAGATCGGGGCGCGCGTTCTGGTGCTTGATCTGCATGCAGTAGCCGATCGGGTCGAGCACCGTGTTGAGCTCGATGACGCCGCGGATGAACGGCTGGTTGCCATCGGAGTTGCCGAGGTAGAGGCCGGTGCCCGCGCCCTCGATGCGGTTGCCGCGGATCACCCAGTCCCACGCGGGGCTCTTGGTCGAGACGCCGACGATCTGCTGGTCGCCGCCGAGCCCGGTCATGGTGAGGCCCTCGATGACGACGTGGTGCGTCGGCGCGTCGGTGCCGCCCTGGGACGCGACGCCGAAGCCCGCGCGCCCGAGGCCGTCGACGTCGAGGTGACGCACCTTGATCCAGCTGGCGCCGTGCACGGCGATGATGTTGAAGGCGTCGCTGCCCTCGAAGCGCGGTCGGTCGGCCGCGTCGGCCGCCTCGATCACGATGCAGCGGCCCTCTTCGCCCGACCGGCGCAGCGGCAGCCCGCGCACGTAGTCGCCCGGGGCGAGCCGGAGCGTGTCGCCGGGCTCGAGCGTGTCGAGCACGTCGCGGTAGTCGTCGGGGCCTGCGCTCAGGGTGCGCCCTCCGCCCTCGCAGTCCTCCCAGGGCTGAGGCGCCCAGTCCGAGGGAGGCTGCGGCGTCCCTCCGTCTTCGGTCGGCGTCTCGGCGTCACGACCGTCGCCACCGGCGTCGCGAACGGCCCCGTCCGGGGCGGGCGTGCTCGCGTCCGGGTCCGAGGCCCCGTCTCCGCAGCCGAAGAGCGCCATGGCACACGCCGCGCAGAGCCAGAGTCGAAGGAAGCGTTTCATGTGGCGAACGGTACACTTGGCCGTCGCGGGCCCCAAGCTGGGTGAAATCTCCGGGGTCAGTCCGGCGTAGAGGGGATCGGAGGACGCGAATGAAGAGACCCGACGAGCGCAGCGACAGTCACTCTCTGTGGATGGGCTACGCCCTGTGGGTGCTCGGCTTCCTGGGCGCGCACCGCTTCTACTACGGCAAGCGCACGACCGGCGTGATCTACCTGTGCACGCTCGGGCTGCTCGGGGTCGGCTGGGTCTTCGACCTCTTCTGGATGCCCATGCTCTGTCGCTCGGCCGAGCGTCGCTACTTCGACGGGCCGTACAGCTACGACTTCGCGTGGATCCTCCAGACCTACCTCGGCGTCTTCGGCCTGCACCGCATGTACCTCGGCAAGTGGCTGACCGGCCTGCTCTGGCTCTGCACCGGCGGCCTGCTCGGCGTGGGCTACGTCTGGGACTACCTCACGCTCAACGAGCAGATCAGCCTGGCCAACCAGGCAGCGAAGACCGTGGCGGGTTAACGTTCGGCATGTGCCGGAACATCAAGCTCCTCTACAACTTCGAGCCGCCCGCGACCGAGGACGAGATCTACGCGTCCGCGCTGCAGTACGTGCGGAAGGTCAGCGGGATGCGGAAGCCGTCCAAGCAAAACGAGGACTGCTTCCAGCGCGCCATCGACGAGATCACGGAGATCACCAAGCGTCTGCTGCTCGAGGAGCTGGAGACGAGCGCGCCGAGCCGCGATCGCGAGGAAGAGAAGGCCCGCGCGAAGGAGCGTGGCCAGCAGCGCGAGGCGCGCATGAGAGCGCAGCTCGCCAGCGAGTGAGCCTCGCGGCCCGCGTCAGACCGCGGCGACGGCCTTCGCGAGCTGCTCGCGGACCTCTGCGGCCAGGCTCTTCAGCTCCTCCGAGTCACCCGGGAGCATCTGCTCCGGGTCGACGGCGCTGATCACCGTCGCGCCGTCGTCCTCGTAGACGACGACGTTGCACGGCAGGAGCGTGCCGACCTCGAGCTGCGCGCTCAGCGCGCGGTGCGCGAGCTTCGGGTTGCAGGCCCCGAGGATCTGGTAGCGGCGGAAGTCGACGTCGATCTTCTTCTTCAAGACGTCATGCACCGCGATCTCGGTCAGGACGCCGAAGCCCTGCTCCTTCAGCGTGCCCGTCACCTTCTCGATGGCCTCGTCGAACCCGAGGTCGACCCTTCTCTTCAGCTGGCTCATGCGCGCAGAGCTACGCGCGGCGGGCTGGAGATCAAGGCAGGCTCAGCGCCTCGATCACGTTCGCGTGGTCGTCGGTCCAGGGGCTCACGCTCGGGAGCTCCGACAAAGGAGACCAGCCGCGCGCGCGCAGCGGCGAGAGGCGCTCCGCGTCCCGGGCGACCGCGACGTACTGCGAGGGATCCTGGTCGGTCGCGAGCCGGTCCACGCGGGCGACGTGCACCGCGGGGAGCGACAGCGTCTCGAGGGTCGCCCGGAGCGCGGGCCGCAGGTCGTAGTAGCGGTTCGAGACGTGGAGCAGCAGCACGCCGTCGGGCGCCAGGTGCTCCATGTACAGGGCGAGCGCCTCGCGGGTGAGCAGGTGCGTGGGGATGGCGTCGCCGCTGAACGCGTCGATGAAGAGCAGGTCGAAGCGCTCGTCGTCGCGCTCGAGCGAGAGGCGCGCGTCGCCGGTGCGGAGCTCCACCTCGCCGCGCGCGCCGGAGAGGTACGTGAAGTGGGCGCGGGCCAGCTCGACCACCGCGGGGTCGATCTCGTAGAAGCGCGCGCGGTCTCCCGGCTCGAGGTGTCCCGCCGCGGCCCCGACCCCCAGGCCGACCACGCCGAGGTGGCGGGGCGGCTCGATCAGCGTCAGCGCGTCCCCGAGCGGGCCGGCCGGGTGGTAGTAGCTCAGCGGGGTGAGGTCGCCGACGCGCTGGCGGCCGTGGCGGGTGCTGCCGCTCATCATGTCGCGCACGCGCCCGCCGGTCTCGGTGACGCGGTAGATGCCATAGAAGCTGCGGCGCACGGCCAGGGTGTCCGTGCCCGTCTGGGCGGAGAGCGCGCCCGCGATCTTGACGAGGATCACCACCACGAGCGCGGCGCTCACGATGAGCGCGAGCTTGGGCGCGGTCTTCACCCACTCGGCCAGGGCCGCGCGGCGGCCGACGCCCATGGTGAGCGCGAGCGCCGCGAGCGCGAGCGGGTACTCCCAGAGCCCCGTGAACGCCGCCGGCGCGACGAGCGCGACGAAGGCTCCACCGAGCCACCCGCCGAGGGCGATCACGAGATAGAAGAGGGTCAGGTGCTTCGGCGCGGGGCGCGCCCGATGCAGCTCCCCGTGCGCGGCGAGGGTCACGAAGGCCAGCACCGCGTAGTGCACGAGGACGTCGATCCAGCCGCCGCCCGCGTCGCCGCCGCTGAAGAAGAACGCGCCCACCGCGGCGACGTGAGGCCAGAGCCGCCGCACCGCGCCGGGCACGCGGGTCGCCTCCCCCGCGCGCGGCGTGGCGAACGCGACCACGAAGCTGGCGAGGTAGATCGCGAGCGGCAGGACCCAGACGAGCGGCACGTTGCCGACCTCGAGCGCGACGAGGTTGGTCACCGCCATCAGGAACGCGGACGGGGCGGCGCTGAGCAGCAGCCAGTAGACGAGCCGGGCCGGACGCGGACGGGGGCCGGGCGCGTCGCTCTCTGGCAGGGGGCGGGTCGCGGCCCCGCGCTGGCGCCACGCGAGCCAGGCGAGCCCGACGTAGATCACATAGCCGCCCGCCCAGACCCAGCGCTGCGTGCGGAGCCCGATCTGCGGCTCGATGACGATGGCGTAGAGCAGCAGGGCGCCGAGCGAGCCGAGGTTGCTGACCGCGTAGAGACCCCAGGGCTCGCGGCCCGCGTCCGCCAGCCAGCGCTGGGTGACGACGGCGGTGGTCGCGAGCACGCCGAAGGGGACGGCCACGTGCAGGCTGAGCCGCGTGAGGATCGCGAGGGTGCTCGCCTCCGCCACGCCCGCGCCGCCGACCTCGGGGGGCAAGAACAGCAGCGGCAGCGCGACGACCGCGAGGTGCCAGCGGCCGATCCGGGGCGCGAGCAGATGCGCGTAGAGGTAGGCGCAGAAGAGCGCCCCCTGGAAGAACATCAGGGCGGTCGTCCACACGTGGAACGCGCCGCCGAAGAGCGGGAGCAGGAGGCGCCCGACGAGGGGCTCGAGGCTGAAGAGGAGGACCGCGCCGACGAAGACGAAGGCGACGGCGGCCGAGGATCGCAACACCCGCAGAGGCCGCTACGAGAGCAGCGTCTCCACCCGCTCCAGGAAGTACTTCTCCGAGTTGGTCATCTCGCCGTCGACGACGAGCGCCTTCTTCACCTCGGTCAGCAGGGTCTTCTTCGCCTCTTCGCCGAGCCCCGCCACGCGCTCCTCGACGGGGCTGTCGATGCTGACGCCGCGGAGCGCCTCTGCGCGCTCCTGCTCGGGCATGTCGAGGCCGTCCATCACGGTGTCGAGGTGGGCGCGCTCCTCGTCGGCGAGCACACCGTCCGCGATGAGCATCTGGGCGAGGATCTGGACGTAGAGCTTGCGGTCCTGGGGTTCCATGGCGGCGATAGGATGCGCTCAAACGCACCGCGGGTCCATGCCCTGGTCTTGACCCACCCCCCGGTCGACCTACACCTAGTACTCGCAGTCATGGCACGAACGCGACCCGACCTGATCGAGAAGGAGATCGAGCGGCTCGAAGAGCAGGCTACGCTCCTCGAGAAAGACTGGAAGCGGCTCCCCTACCTGTGGGGAACGCTCCTCCTCGTCGGTCCGATCTGGCTGATCTGGGGCCCCGTGGTCGGCCTCTACGCGTTCCTGTGTGTGCCGTCGCTGTTCTTCACCGCGCTCTACCTCGTGGGCGTGCGGCGCTCGGAGAACCGACAGACGCTCGAAGAGCTGCGCCGCCAGCTGCGCCGCATGCAGGCTCCCAGCTCCCAGCCCGCGGCCTGAGCCGGCTCAGATCAAGTCATACGGCGCGCAGGTGGAGACGCCCGCGCCGATGATCGTCCCGGGCACCTCGAGCGCGGTGTCGATGGTGTCGATGACCTCGCCCGTCTCCCAGTCGAAGCGCGCCACGCGGGCGCTCCCGTCGGGGGCCTCGGTGAAGAGCCAGAAGTCGCCGCCCCACTGGGCGAAGGCGAAGCCGGAGCGGGCCTCGAGGTTCACGCGCTTCCGCTCGAGGGTCGCCGCGGTGTCCGCGTCGAGCAGCTCCACCGTGATCACGAGGTTCCGGAGGTCGCGCACATCGACGACCATGCCGAAGAGCCGTCCATCGCCCGTGCCGGTCAGCTCCATGTTCGCGGGCGTCGGCGCCTCGAGGGCCCCGATGTCCGAGACGACATACGCGCCGGTGTCGATGCTCAGGAGGCGGCGGTAGGGCGTGGTCTCGTCGCGGTACCAGCTCCCCGTGGCGGTGATGTAGAGGCGCTCCTCCGTGGTGTCGCCGAGGGTCGCGTACCCCATCCCGAAGTTTCTGACGCCCTCCTGCTCGGTCTCCATGTCCGTCGCGCGACAGCTCGCGTCGTCGGTGTCGACGGCGAAGAGGTTGCCGCGATTGTCCGTGGCGTAGGCCACGCCATCACGGCTCACGGCCATCGAGCGCAGGAACCCGCCGTCGAGGGGGCAGCTCACCTCCCCTACGACCGTGTAGCGCAGCGCCTCGGGATCGAAGCGCAGCAGGTGGCTCTGCGCGCTCCCGCCGAGGTCCGTCACCAGCACGAAGACCTCGTCGAGCGCCTCGCCCAGGCAGTCGGTGGGCGCGGGAGGGCCGCCATCGCGCGGGACGAAGGGGCCTGCGTCCACGCGCCCTGCGTCGCTCCCCGCCGCGTCGGTGACGGTCGAGGCGTCGCCCAGGGCGGTGGGATCTTCGGCGCATCCGAAGAGGAGGAGGAGCGCGAGGGTGAACGCGGGAGACTTCATCGGGCGAGGCTCTCCGATGAGGAGCGTGGCCGCAATTTCATGCGGTGCGCGAGTGGGAGGCGCGAAGGCGCTCGAGGCCCTCGGCGATGGACACGCGCGGGGCCCAGCCGAGGTCTCGCTTCGCGGCGTCGATCGAGAACCAGTGCGCGGTGGAGAGCTGCTCGGCGACGAAGCGGGTCAGCGGCGGCTCGCGCTCGGCCTTCGCGAGCCGGAAGGCGCCCTCGAGCAGCGCGCCCGCGGCGTGGGCGAGCCGCGGCGGGATGGCGACGACCTTCGCGTCGACGCCGTGCGCGCTCAGGATGCCGAGCACGATCTGGCGCAGCGGGACCGGCTCGCCGTTGGTGATGAAGTACGCCCGGCCGGCGCAGGCCGCGTCCGGCGCGAGCGCGTCGAGCGCGGCGACGTGCGCGTCGGCGGCGTTGTCGACGTAGATTGTGTCGACGCGGTGCGTCCCGCCAGCGGGGAGCGCGATCCGGCCTCGTCGGCCGCGCGCGACGATGCGCGGCACCAGGTGCGGGTCGCCCGGACCCCAGATGAGGTGGGGGCGGAGGGCGACCACGGCGAGCGTCGCGGACCCCGCGGCGAGCACCTCGCGCTCGGCCGTGGTCTTGGTGGCCTGGTACGCCGTGCTCGGGTGGGTCGTGTAAGGGAGCGACTCGTCGCCGCCCTCGAGGTGACCGCCCACGTGCACCACGCTCGGCGTGCTCGTGTAGACGAGCTTCGGGACGCCGGCCTCGCGGCACGCCGCGAGCACGTTGCGCGTGCCGACGACGTTGGCGCGGTGGTAGTCGGCCTCGTCCCCCCAGACGCCCGCCTTGGCCGCGGTGTGCACCACGGCGTCGCAGCCCTCCGCCGCCGCGACCACGGCCGCCCGGTCGGCGAGGTCCCCGCGCGCGTGCTCGACCCCGAGCGCCTCGAGCGCGGGGTAGCGGCCTCGGCTGTAGCTCCGGACCGTGTCGCCACGCCGGGCCAGGCGCTCCGCGATGGCGCCGCCGAGGAAGCCGCCGCCGCCCGTGACGAGGACCCTCATCGGAGCAGCTGGTCGCGCGCCCAGACCGCGAGCTCTTCGCGCCGGATCTTCGCGTTGTGACGGATGTCGACGGGGAAGTCGTCGTGGAAGAGGAACGTCTCGATCGCCTCGGTCATCGGTTGGGCCCGCGCCAGCTCGCGCAGCTCCCGCGACAGCTCCACCGGAGACAGGCGCGCGTCGGGCTCGCGCTGCACGCAGAGGACCGGGTCGGTGCGCCCGCCGCGCGGCACGCCTACCAGCGCGCTGCGGAACACGTCGGCGTGGGTGTCGAAGACGCGCTCGCACGCCACGGTGAACCAGGTGCGGTCGCCGTCCACCACGCGCTGGGTCTTGCGGCCGCAGAACCAGAGCCGGCCGTCGGCGTCGAAGTAGCCGAGGTCGCCCATGCGGTGGAAGAAGCCGCCGTCGTCGGTCGGGATCTTGGCCAGGCGGGTCTGCGCCTCGGCCTCCCAGTAGCGCGCGGTCGCCTGGGGCGCGCGCACGATGATCTCGCCCACCTCGTCGGTCGCGCAGGCGGGCGCCTCGTCCAGGCTGGCGATCGGCGCGTCGGTGATCGGGATCACCCGCACCTCCGCCGAGGCGACGGGGCGACCCACGCACACGCCCGCCCCCTCCGCGGTGAGCGCGGCCGCGTGGTCGATCACCTCTCGGCTCTCGATCACCGCCACGGGCAGGCACTCGGTCGCGCCGTAGGGGGTCCAGACCTCGGCGTCGTCGGGGAGCATGGCGCGCATCCGCGCGAGCACCGCGGTCTGCACGGGCGCCCCGGCGCTGAAGACGCGGCGCAGGGTCGGGAGGGTCTTGCCCGTGCGCTCGCCCCACCGACTCAGGCCGTCGAGCAGCGCGGGGGAGCCGAACATGCACGTCACGCCGAAGTCCTCGATGGCCTCGACGAGCTTCTCGGGGCTCGCCTTGGCGGGGCGCGTCGGATCCATGTCGGGGATCACGGTGGTCATGCCGAGCGCGGGATCGAAGAGCGCGAAGAGCGGGAAGGTGGGCAGGTCGATCTCGCCCGGCTGGATGTCGAAGGTCTCGCGCAGCGCGTCGACCTGCGCGGCGAAGTTGCCGTGCGTGTAGACGGCGCCCTTCGGCGCGCCGGTGCTGCCGCTCGTGAAGAGGATGGCGGCGAGATCCTCGGCCCGGGTGGGCGCGAGCGCGTCGCCGTCCCCCTCGCCGTGAGAGGCGCCGCGCGACATCACCTCGTCCAGCGTCAGCCCACCCCACGGCGCGCGCTTGCCGACCGTGATGGTGACCGAGGAGCTGCGCGCCCAGCGGAGCACCAGCCGGGCGACCTGCGCGGTGGGGATCCCGATGAACGCCTCGGGGCGCGCCTTCGCGAGGCACGCCTTCATGTTGGCCAGGCCGATGCCCGGGTCGACCATCACCGGGACCGCGCCCGCCTTGAACAGACCGAAGACGAGCGCGAACAGCTCGAGGGAGGGTTTGACCATCAGGGCGACGCGCGTGCCGGCCGGGACCCCGCTCCGATGCAGCCCGCGCGCGATCCGGTCCGACGCCTCGTCGAGCTGGCGGTAGGTGTAGTGCGTGTAGCGGACGCGGCCGTTGTCGGCGCGGCCGTCCGGGAAGTAGATGGCTGGCGCGAAGGGCCGACGCGCCGCCATGGCCGGCAGGTGGCTGGCGATGTTGACGACGGCCGGGGGAGTCGTGGCGGCGGGGTCGAGCGCGGGCATCGCGTGGGCCGTACTACCAGCATGCCGCGCCGATGTCTTCATCGCCCGGCCACGCCGCCCGTGGTGCGCGCGTCGCTGGCGGGGCGGAGACCGTCCTCGTCGATCCGGATGAGCTGCACGGCCGCGAGGTTGCTCACGCGCGTCATGAGGTGTCCGCGCGCGCCGAGCCCGCGCACCAGCTCCGGGTCCAGCCCCTCCTCGACGAGCACGTCGTCGGGATCGCCCTGGTGGTGGACGCGGCGGCTCGCGACGGCGTCGACGGGCGAGCGCCCGAGGACGAGCGCGAGGAGCGCCGCCTGCTCGGTGGCGGTGATGATGCGGCTGCCGCCCGAGCCGCCCGCGCACAGCACGGGGACCCCGTCGCGCAGCACGATGAGCGGGGTGGCGGAGGACACGGGGCGGCGGCCCGGCCCTGGAAGGTTGGGCGCGCCGCCGCGCAGGCCGAAGGCGTTCGGCTCGCCGCCGGGTCGCGCGAAGTCGTCGAGCTGGTCGTTGAGCGCGTAGCCGGCCGCGCTGAAGCGCGCGCCGAAGCCGAGGTTGATCGACGTGGTCACCGACGCGACGTTGCCCTCCGCGTCCACCACGCAGACGTGGGAGGTGCCGCCCTCCGCGCCGGGAACCGACGCGGCGGTCGCCTCGAGCGGCAGCGCCCACGCTTCGGTCGGCTGCGCGCGCGCGGGGTCGAAGCGGGCCGCGCGGGCGTCGAGGCGCGCTGGCGCCCTCAGCCGCGCCAGGGGCACGTCCACGTGGTCCGGATCCCCGAGCGCCTCGCGCCGGTCCCGGTAGGGACCCTTCCACGACTCGATCAGCGCGTGCCGTAGCGCGGCGTCGTCGGTCGGCGTCGGCAGCCAGCGCTCGAGGAGCGCGAGGCTGGTCAGCAGCGTGTGTCCCCCCGCGCTCGGCGGGCCGGGCGCCACCCACGTCAAGCCGTAGGCGTCGGCGCGGAGCGGCTCGCGGGCGCGCACCTCGTAGGCCGCGAGGTCGTCCATCGTCAGCAGCCCGCGCCGCGCCGTCACCTCCGTCACCAGGGTCCGGGCGATGGCGCCACGCATGAAGGGCGCGGCGCCCTCCTCGGCGAACGCCCGGAGGCTCCGCGCGAGCGCGGGATTGGTCAGACGCGCGCCCTCCGGGATGCGCGCCTCGCCGTCCGGGAACCAGGCGCCGAAGACCGCGTCGGTCCGGAGCGCGTCGGCGAAGATCGACGCGTAGTGTGCGGTGAGCGCGCTGGCCTCCCAGCCTCCCTCTGCGATGCGGATGGCGGGGGCGGCGACGGCGCGGCGGTCCACGCGACCCGAGCCGAAGCGCTCGAGCAGGGCCTCGATGCCCGCCGGCTCTCCCGGCACGCCCACCGACAGGCCCCCCGCGCGCGAGGCCTCGGGGTCCTCGCCGAACATGTCGGCGTGCGCCGCGGCGGGCGCCTCCTCGCGGAAGTCGAGGTGGGTGAGGCTGCGGTCGGACGCGCGGTAGTAGAGGGCGAAGCCGCCGCCGCCGAGCCCGCTGGACCCGGGGCGGAGGACGCCGAGCGCGAGCAAGGTCGCGGCGGCCGCGTCGGCCGCGTTGCCCCCCGCGGCCAGGATCTCGGCGCCCGCCGCGGCCGCGCGAGGATGCTCGGTCGCCACCGCGTACTCGGCGTAGACGGCCTCGGCCTCGGCCTCGGTTGGCTCCGGCGCGCGGTCCGACGCCGCGGGCTCGCAGGAGCTGCAGCCTCCGAGGAGGGCACAGAGGAGCAGCCAGGCGGCCCTCATTCGATGTAGCCGAGCGCGCGGAGCCCCTCGAGCGTCTCCTCGGAGAGCTGCTCGGCGGCCGCGGGGTCGAGGTGCCGCGGCGGGTTGTCGCGAATCCACGCGGCCAGGATCGGGCGGAGCCGCGCCACGACGGCCTCGTTCGCGTTCGCGACGTCGGTCAGCTCGCCCGGGTCGGCCTCGAGGTCGTAGAGGCGGCAGCCCTCGAGCGCCGCGTCGCAGATCAGCTTGTGCGGAGGCTCTCGGATCGCGATCTCGTTGCCGCCGAGCGTGTAGGAGATGCCGAAGGCCGGCCGGCTCGCGCACTCGCCTCCACGAAGGCAAGGTGTCTGGTCGGTGCCGACCCAGCGCTCGGGGGCCTCGAGCCCGAGCAGCCCGAAGGTGGTCGGCGCGATGTCGACGGCCATGACCTGCGCCTCGACGCGTCGATCGGCCTGGACCACGGGTGGGTACCTCACCACCCAGGGGATCTGCATGATGGTGTCGTAGACCTGCTCGGCGTGGGACAGGTACAGGTCGTGCTCGATGAGCGAGTGGCCGTGGTCGGCGAAGAGCATGAAGACCGTCTCGTCCAACACGCCCGCCTCGCGGTAGCCGTCGACGAGCCGCCCGACCTCGCGGTCCGCGTAGGCGATCTCTCCGTCGTAGCGCGCGATGTACCAGTCGAGATCGGTCCGGCCGTCGACCACCGCGCGCTGCGGCAGGCCCCCACGCCCCACCCAGATCCGCTCGCCCGGCCCGGCCGAGAGGCCGGTCACGACGAGCCCGTCGCCCACGAACTGACTGTCGAAGGGGGGCGGCGCCTCGTAGGGGAAGTGCGGGTCGAGGTAGTACGCCCAGAGGAAGAGCGGCCGCTCGCCCCGGTGCGCGCGGAAGACCTCGAGCGCGCGGCGCGTGACCTCCTCGGCGGGCCAGTCGCCGATCTGACACTCGTCGAACCGCTCGCAGAGCCCCAGCACGCCATCGAGCACGCCGTGGCCGGTGACGAGGACCGTGCGGTAGCCCTCCTGGCGCAGCCGCTCCGGGATCCAGTCGGCGTCCGGCGGGGGATGGGAGACGGGGCGCTCGCCTTCCCAGTGCAGGACATATTGCTGCGCCCATTCGCTGGTCATGATCGAGGGCACGCTCTGGAAGGTCCACATGCCCTGAACGGACGCGTTCTCGAAGAGCGCGCCCTCCGCCGCGAGGCCGGTGAGGCGAGGCGAGGTCTCCCGGGCGTAGCCGTAGGCGCTGAGGTGGTCGGCGCGCAGGGTGTCGATGGTCACCCAGAGGAGCCCGGGCGGCGCGCTCTCCTCGGCCGGACGCTCCTCCTCGGCCGCGGGCTCTCCGACCTCGGGCTCCTCGGAGCAGTTGCAGCCAGGCACGAGGAGACACGCCGAGAGGGCGAACGCGTGGAGGCGGAGCATCGCGGCCGAACCATAGACGCTCGACGCGCGGCCTTCGAGGGCCCAGCGTTGGGCGGATGGACACGGTCACCGAGCGAATCCGGCAGCAGGGCTTCGCCTTCACGCGGGGCGAGACGATGCGGCGTCGGCTCGAGGAGACGGGCTCCCTCGCGGACTGGGAGCGCTTCGCCGAGAGCTGGGATGCCCTCGAGCCCGACCCCTACCTGGCCGTGGTGGGGCGCGAGCGCCGTCGGCGTCACGGCGTCTTCGACGTACGGCTCGGCGCGGCGGCGCAGGCGGCGGATCGTCCCCACTTCCAGACCCTCGAGCACAACCCCCTCCAGGGCGGCATCGAGCGGCGCTTCGCCCCCCTCGAGCCCGAGGTGGCGAACAGCGAGAGCCTCCAGACGATCTTGCGCGAGGGGGCGCGCACCTTCGCGCCGCTCTCTCCCCCCGAGCCTCGGTGGGAGGTCGAGGTGCATCAGTTCCGGATCGAGGCGCGGCGTGGACAGACCGGCGCGCCGACCCCCGAGGGCGTGCATCGCGACGGCGTCGATCACGTGCTCGTGCTGATGATCCGACGCGTGAACATCCGGAAGGGCACGACCTCCATTCACGACGCCGGCGACCGGCGGCGGCTCGGCGCCTTCACGCTCGCGCAGCCCTTCGACGCGGCGCTCGTCGATGACCGCCGCGCGCTCCACGCGGTGACCGCGGTCGAAGCGGTCGAGGCCGATCGGCCCGCCTACCGCGACGTGCTCGTCGTGACCTACGCGCTCCGCTGACAGGCTGTCGTTCGCCGCGACTCGCCTTCGCCGAGATGTCTCGCGCGAGGCCTCCTGGGCGCCGCGTCGACGCCGATCCGCGCTCGGCACGCGGGTTGCGGTGCGAGGACGCAGGAGGACTCATGTCGCTCGAACCCGTCCGCACCGATGCACCCCTCGTCAACGCCCCCTTCAACCCCCGCATCGACCTCGGCCCCGCCAGCGCCTGGGCCGGAGACCTCGCCCTCGTCGGCGCGATCACCACGGTGGCGCTGGGGCTCGTCACGCCGATCGGCGTGAAGGTCGCCCTGGTCACGGCCGCGCTCGCCGCGCTCGGGGGCGGCCTGCTCGGCGCGGTCGTGCCCTGGCTGCTGAGCTTCCGTGTTCGCCGCAAGCCGTGGCTGGTGCTCGCGCTCGCGGCGGCCGGGCTCGGCGCGTGCTGGGGCGGCGCCGCGGGCCTCCTCGCGTCGGAGCTCACCGGCCATCACGGCTTCCGTGCGAGCGCCAGCGCCGCCACCGCGCTCGCGCTCCAGCTCGGCTGGCTCTGGCTCCCCCTCACCGTCGGTCGGGCGCGCGGCGGCGACGTGCACGGCTGGGTGGCGTTCGCCGGCGTGCTCGCCCCGCTCGTCGCGTGGGTCGCCTACCAGCACGTGACCTGGTGAGCGGGTCGGTCAGCTCGCCTCGCGCAGACGCTCGAGGATGGCGAAGAGCCCCTGCGTGGGCTCGCGATCCGACCAGCGGAGCGTGCCGAGACCGCCCTCGAGCTCGATGGCGCCCGGCTCGTGCGCTTCGAGCTCGTTCTCTTCCAGCACCACCAGCTTCGAGCGCCACCGCTCGTCGACGCGGATGGCGGTCTTCATGATGATGTCGCAGCGGAGGTCGGCCAGCGACGTCCCGATGAGCGCGGCGCGCGGCGGGTCGGGAGAGCAGATCAGGCGGAGCGCCTCGGTGCCGCTGTCGGTCACGTGGCAGGTCAGGCTGCGCTCCAGGTCACCGAGCCGCTCGCGGGTCCGCGGGTCGCACGCGATCAGCACGTAGCCGCCCATCTTCTTGAGGCGGGTGCCCGACGGTGTGCGCCGCTTGGGCGGCGCCGACTCCGACTTGCTCGCGCGCGGGAGGAAGCGCCGCACCGCGGCGAAGAGCGCGTCCCCGCCGCCCGAGACGTGCCCGTCCGCGCCGCACGACTCGGCCTGCGCTTCGAGCTCTTCGCCGCCCTCCGGACCGTAGAGGAGGACCTTGGCCCCGCGGCCGGCCCAGCTCCGCTTGACCGCCTCGACGACGTCGCGACCGGGCACGAGCGGCATGCCCGCGTGCACGATGGTCACCGCGGGACGCTCGCGCACCACGGCCGCCGCGGCGCCGATGCCGACGGTGCGCTCGATGACGCCGTGGCCGCTCTCCTCGAGCCGCGCGCCGAGCTCCACGAGCTCCATGCACTCGGGATGAACGATGAGGATCTTGTCGTCTGCCATCGTCTATCCCGTGGCCATGCCGGCGGCCGAGAGCTGCGACCGGACGCTGTTGGGGTCGAGCCCGATGTCGCCCGCCGCGAGCGAGAGCACCTCGTCGAGCGACTTGACCACCTTGACCTTGTTGCGGAGCTTGCTCACCAGGAGCATCCCGGCGAGCGCCGAGCGGTGCACGCTCCCCATGAAGCCTCCCGTGTCGATGACGACGTAGAGCTTGGCGAGCACGGGCATCAGCGACTCGGCGGAGCGGACCATGGCCTTGCGCACGTCGTCGTCTGGCGGCTTGCTGCCATCCTCGGTGATCGAGACGTAGACGACCGGTTTCCCGAGCTCCCGGTGGAACTGGTTGACCTCGTCGCGCACGGCGGTGATGTCGCCGAGCGTCATGTCCTGCCAGCGCACCACGAGCATGCTGCCGACCTTGTTGACCCTGTAGCCCATCGAATCGTCTCTCCTCATCCGAGTCCAACCTCTGCCGCGGCCTCGCGGAGCAGACTCGCCCGATAGGAGTCGTCTGCCTGTACGTACATGCACGTCGTGCGCGGCCGTGAGCCCCAGCGGCGCTTCTCCAGGTCCGCGTCCATGCCCAGGTGCACTCGCTCCATGCCGAGCGCGCGGGCGCGTCGAAGCACCTGGAAGAGCAGCTGCTTGTAGCTGCCGTGGGAGCCGACGTAGCGATAGTCCAGCCCGCCGAAGAGGGGCGCGTAGTGTCCACCCGAGCGGTGCGCGGCCCAGAACGCGACGGGGCTGCCGTCCGACGGACCGCCCTCCGCCGCGTCGAGGTGAAGGGTCATCACCTCCCACGCCTCCGAGTGCACGAGCTGCTTCACGAGATCGGGGGGAAGGTAGAAGGTGTTGAGCCGCACCTTGCGCTCCGCGATCTCCAGGTAGAGCCGGTGGAGCCGCGCGCACGCGAAGTCGAGCCCGGGCGCCTCGGGGGTCAGCTCTCGCACTTCGTACATGGCCTTGCGCTGCAGGCTCTGCTTGGACGCGCGCCGGTAGCGGCTGGCGGGGAGGCGCCGCACGAGGTCGTCGTCGTCCGCCCAGTCCACGTCGACCACGTGGCTGTCGAGGCCCGGCACCATCGCGAAGCCCTCGCGCAGCATCGCCTCCTCGAGCTCGGGGTCCTCGCCGATCAGATCGCGGATCACGAGCGCCGTCGCGTTCGCGTCTCTCTGCACGCGCGCGCCCTCGGCGAGGAGGACGCGGAGCGCCTCCTTCCACCGCGGCGACGCGCGGTCGAGGTAGAGGTGATCGCCCTCGCTCAGCCCCGTGCCGGTCATGGTGATCAACGACGTGAGGTAGTACGGGTCGGCCTCGCGCCGGGCCTCGAGCCGCTCCGAGACGGCGGCCCGCATGTACATGTCGTCCTTCTGCAGGAGGGTGGTGAACACCGTCGCGGCGAGCGGCTTGCCGCCGACGTCGCGCACCACCACGTAGTCGAAGCGCCAGCGGTGCTCGGGCTCGCGGTCGGCGCGGAAGACGGCCTCCACGTCCCGGAGCGACGCGGCCGACGTGCACCCCGCGCGGCCGAGCATCTCGTCCCACTCCTCGGCGTCGAGCGACTCGATGGTCGAGGCCCGCTGCACCTCGAGATCGAGCTTGAGGCGTTGCCCCGAGGCGGGCGTGCGCCGGGCTCGCGGCGGGCGCGACGGGCGGCCCTTGCCGAGGTCGGCCACGACGCTCTTCTCGAAGAGCCGGTCCAGCTCCTCCGCGTCGATGCCCTCCTGGTCGAGGACCTCGTGGAAGCAGCCGGCGAGCGCGTCGACGGCCCGGTCGACGTCCGCGCGGGTGTGCGCCGCCGTGAGGCTGACGCGGATCCCGCTCCGGCGCATCGGCACCGAGGGGTACATCGAGACGTTGACGTAGACGCCCGCGGCCGCGACCCGCTGCGCGACCTCGTTCGAGACGCGCGGCAGCCCGCAGCGGATGAACTTGATCGGGGTCTCGTTGGCCGTGAGCAGCGGCAGCCCCGCCTCGAGGAGGCGCGCGTTGGCGTGCGCGATGATGGAGGCGAGCTTGTCCTGCCGGTCCGTGATCTCGCGGCTCAGGTGCACGTCCGCGCTCGCCACCGCGGCGCCGAGCATCGGGGGCTGCACCGGGCCGCTGAAGGTCATCGGGCCGCCGCACATCCGGACCCGCTCGCGCTCCTCGCGCTGCGGGAACACGAGCGCGCCGCCGCCCGCGCTGAACGCCTTGTTGAGCGAGGTCGCGATGACCATGCGGGGGTCCAGCGCCATGCGCGAGAGGAAGCTCCCGCGCCCGTGCTCGCCGGCCCAGCTCATGCCGTGCGCGTCGTCGATGTAGAGTCGGACGTTGTCGCCGAGATCGAGCAGCTCCTGCAGGAGCGCGATGGGCGCGACGTCGCCGTACATGCTGGTCACGCCGTCGGTGGCGAACCAGACCGTTCGCCGCTCGCGCCGGAGCTTCTGCACGACCTCGACCACGCGGCCCAGGTCCTCGTGATGCACCATCTCGACCTTGGTGCCCGAGGCGCGCGCCAGCGTGGCGGCGCGGTGCACGCTCGCGTGGACCTGATGGTCGAGCACGATCGCGTCCTTCTCCGTCATCAGCGCGTCGAACGCGGCCTGGTGGCCGAGCGTGGTGCTCGAGGTGACGAGCGCGTGGGCGCCGAAGATCTCACCCAGCTTCTCCTCGAGCGTCGCGTAGAGCGGGATCGAGAGGTAGCCGCGCGAGACGGAGAACTGGGTGCCGTAGCGCCGTACGGCGTCGATCGCGGCGCCGACCAGCGCCGGATGCGTCTCCAGGCCGAGGTAGCTGCAGGAGGCGAAGCTGATGAGCGGCGCCCCGTTGATGTGCAGGTGGCGGCCGCGGACCGATTCGTCCTCACAATACTGGAAGAAGAGCCCGCGGCGGCGGGCGTCGGCGTGCAGGGCTTCGACGGAGGCGATGAACTGCGAGACTTCCAACGAGTTCTCCCGGGGTCAGCGACGGTGAAAAGGGATGACCTTCGCGACGACGAAGGGCAGGCGGAATTGGTCTTCGGTGAGCGCGGCGTTGATGCCGGTCCAGCGATGCTCCTGGTCGCTCACCACGACGAGGGGGCTGAGGCCGAACACGGGCGGCAGCTGCGTGGCGCAAACCGGGAAGTCGAAGAGCACCGCGTCGGGGCCGATGAGCCGCTCGCGCGCGCCCGTGACGAGATCGATGCGCAACACCTCGAGCGCGATCGCGTCCATGGCGTAGAGCGTGTCGGGCTCGCCGTAGCGGTCGACGACCAGGCCCTTGAGCACGTCCGTGACGCTGCCCGGCGGAGGAGGGGAGAGCAGCTCGATGTCGGCGCCGCGCAGGTGGGGCGCGCGCCCATCGGAGAGGGCGGCGATCGGGAGCCGCCGCAGCCCGCCCGCGCACGTGTTGCCGAAGTAGACGTAGGTGTCGTCGGCGGCGAGGAAGCCGACGCCGGGCGCGAACATGCCGGCCGGCTCGAAGGGGATGCCGTCGACGCTCACCCCGGCCGGGAACCCGCAGGGGGCGAGCCCGGGGATCGCGTCGCTCGGGGCGAAGCCGGCCGGGACGACGCCGGGGCGGACGGTGCCGTCGGGCTCCACGATCCAGAGCGCGCCGAGGATGGACTCGCTCACCACGTAGGAGCCGTCGGGGAGGACCTCGAAGTCCTCGACGAAGAGGGTGATCGCGCCCGTCATCGGCAGGCTGCGCACGTGGTCCGCCTCGAAGCGCCGCGCGCGGCGGTCCCAGCGGTACTCGTACTCGTGAATGGACGCGGTGGGCGGCGGCGCGGTCGGGTCCGGGAAGCCGCCGGGATCGAGCACCGCGAGCGTGCCGACGCCGGTGCTCCGCAGCGCGAACGGGAGCACGAAGCCGCCAGGCGGCGCGGGCAGCTCACCCAGCTCGCGCCCGGTGTAGCGGCTGAGCGCCACGACGCGCCCCGTCAGCGGCTCGGTCAGGAAGACGAAGCGCTCGTCCCCCGCGACGCCGTGCGGCATCGCGTCCCGCGTCGTCCAGTCGTAGGCGATCGCGCGCCGCTCGACCCGGACGCGCAGCGCCTCCGACGACGCCGAGACCTCGTCGGTCGCCTCCGCCGGCACGTCTGCGCAGCCGGCGAGCGAGGAGATCCATAGAGCGCACCCCATCAGGGCGCGCAGCCCAGTGCACCGCTTTCCCACGGGGGTCGACAGAGCAAGAGCCGGGCCGGAGCGTGCTCCGTCGGGATTATCCCCTACAAACTAACCTGCGTGTACGAGAAGTGCGCAGTTTGCCGGTTGGGCGATCCGGATGATGGAGCGCGGGTGTTCGCGACGTCGAACGCCGGGTGTTCGCTCCGCGCAACGATCGTTCGGTGCGTCGAACACCCGTGGGGGAAATCCCGTGGGGGAAGTCCACCTCACGCAACGCTCTCACCCGAGGGGGTTCGCGGACAGGAACTGGCGGACGCGCGGGAGGATCTCGTCCGACGCGTCCTCGAGCACGTAGTGCCCACAGTCGGGAAAGCGAACGACCTCGGCCTGCGGGAGGAAGCGCTCCCATTCGCGGAGGAACGGCGCGTCGAAGACGAAGTCCTTCTCGCCCCAGCAGATGAGGGCCGGCTTGTCCTGGAACAGGTGCAGGCGATCGGCCGTCTCGCGCACGATGGCGTGGCCGGGGTCACGGGGCGAGAGCGGGATGTCCTGCACGAAGCGCAGCGTCGCGATGCGGTTGGCCGGCGTGTCGTAGGGCGCTGTGTACGCCTTGCGCACGTCGCGCGGCATCGGCTTGCGGGTGACGCAGGTCCGCGCCGCGACCTCGCTGAACGCGTTGAGCCGCTCCACGAGCAGCCCACCGATCGGCGTGCGGGTGAGCTTCAGCGGCCAGTGAAAGGGGCGCTCGGTGGGCAGCGGGAACGCCGCCGTGTTGAGGATCACCAGGCGCGCGACGCGCTCGGGGTGCCGCGCCGCCCAGGCCATGCCGATCATGCCGCCCCAGTCGTGCACGACGAGGGTGACGTTCTGATTCACCTCGAGGTGCTCGAGCAGGTCCTCGAGGTCGTCGACCCGCTGGGCGAGCGTGTAGTCGTAGTGGGCGTCCCCGGGCTTGTCGCTCTTGCCCATGCCGATGTGGTCGGGGACGACGCAGCGGTGGTCGGCCTTCAGCGCGTCGACGAGGTTGCGGTAGTAGAAGGACCACGTGGGGTTGCCGTGCACCATCACCACGGGGTCGCCTTCGCCCTCGTCGAGGTAGTGCATGCGGTGGCGTCCGAGCTGGTGCCAGTGCGGCTCGAAGGGGAACAGAGATCGCGGGACGGCCCTCACCAGATCACCTCTTTCAGCGGGTCTCGTGTCACCAGATGACCTCTCACCAGATGACCTCGGCCATCGCGCAGTTCAGCCCGCTGCCGATGCCCATCAGGGCCACGCGGTCGCCCCGCTTCACGCGTCCCTCGGCCGCCGCCTTGGCGAGCGTCATCGGCACCGACGCCGGCCCGACGTTCCCGTGCTCCGGGTAGATCACCGGCACCCGCCCGAGATCCAGCCCCAGCGCGCGCGCGAGGTGCTCGGTGTGCGGCTTGCTCACCTGGTGCAGCACCGCGTGGTCGAGCGCGTCGGCCGACCAGTCCAGCTCGTCCGCGGCGCGCGCCCAGGTCTGCGTCGCGAGCTCGAGCCCCGCCGCGAGCAGCCCCGTCGTGTCCGTCTTCATCCAGTCCACCTGCCCGCGGCAGAGGTGGTTGTGCTGGCTGGCCGCGAGGCTGACGAGCCCCGTGAAGCGATGTCCGTCGGGGGCGAGGGCGCTCCGGGTCAGGACGGCCGCGGCGCCGCCGCTCCCGAGCGTGAGCGTGGCGATGTTGTCGCGAAAGGTCTGCGGGCTCGCGTCGGGCGCCTGGAGCCGCTCCAGGGTTTTCTCGACCACGAAGCGCGAGCTCTCCCCATCGACGACCAGCCCGTAGTCCACCTGGCCGCGCTCGATCATCTGCGCGACGAGGTCCATCCCGTTGAGGAAGCCGAGGCAGGCGTTGGAGAGATCGAAGTTCAGGCAGGTCGCGGGCAGACCGAGGTTGCCGTGCACGAGGCACGCGGTGGAGGGCTCGATGTAGTCGCGGCACACGCTGGTGTTGATCAGCACGCCGATCCGGCCGCGGTCCACGCCCGCGTCGGCCAAAGCGCCCTCCGCCGCGCGCGTCGCCGCGTCGCTCGGCGCGAAGTCCGCATCCCAGAAGCGTCGCGCGACGATCCCACTCAGCGCCTCGAGCGTCCCGGGCAGCAGGCCCAGCCTCGGCAGGTGCGCGGACAGCTGCGCCTCCAGATCCGCGGTGCGGACCCGGTGCGTCGCCTCCACCGCGTGCAGGGAGGCCAGGACGACGTCGTCATAGCGCATGAGCCCCGAAAGGGAGCGCAGCGGGGACCCACCGTCAAGCCGCACCGTACGGGCGCCCGAAGCGCTCCCCTCGTGTGAGACAACCCCTTTGACGAACGCGGGAATCGCTCGCGCTCGCCGGAGCTTCAGTCTCGACCGAGGCGCCGCCGCAGCAGCGCCTCGACCGCGGGCGTGGGTGCGGCCTCGAGCGCGTGAGCCCGATGCCGCGCCGCCTCCTCGACCCGTCCGGCGCGTCGGTGCAGGTCGGCGTGCACCGCGGCCCACTGGTAGGACGCCGCGAGCGCGGGGGAGGGTGCGAGGGCATCCAGGACCCGCAACCCCGCCGCCGGGCTCTTCCACTCCGCCACCGCAACCGCTCGGTTCAGCTCGTGCACTTCGGACGGCGCGATGCGGCGCAGGAGCCCGTAGAGCTCGACCACACGATCCCAGCGCGTCTCGGCGAACGAGGGCGCGAGGCAGTGCTCCGCCGCGATTCCGGCCTCGACGTGGTAGCGCGACAAGACGTCGCCGTCGGAGGATGCGGCCAGCCAGGACAGGCCCTCGCTCACCTGCGCGGCGTCCCACCGGGATCGATCCTGCTCCTCCAGGAGCAGCAGGCTGCCGGCGGCGTCGACGCGCGCGTCCATTCGTGCCCCGTGCAGGTGCATCAACGCGACGAGCGCGAAGGTCTCCGGCCTCCGACCGACCGGGTGCGCCGCGAGCAGGGTGGCCAGGCGGATGGCCTCGTCCGAGAGCTCCCGGCGGATCGCGTGCTCGGCGTGATGCGAGAGGTAGCCCTCCGTGAACAGCAGGTGGAGGATGGCGAGCACCGCCGGCAGGCGGGCGGCGTGCTGCGCGGAGTCGAGGGCGTCGAGCTCGAGGGGCCGGCTGCGCAGCCGGGCGCGGGCCCGGGTCAGGCGCTTGTAGACGTTGGCCTCGCTCGTGAAGAGCCGGAGCGCGATCTCGCGCACGTCGAAGCCGGAGAGGACCTTCAGAGCCAGCACGAGCTGCGATCGCTGCGGGATCGCGTCATCGCAGCACACGAAGAGCATGCGGAGAAGATCGTCCTGCATCTCCCCGGAGAGGGTCGGGATCGGCTCTGGATCCGTGGGTGAGGTGGGGCCGAGCCGCTCCAGGATGCGCCGTCGGCGCGCGCCCTTGCGCAGCCCTCCCAGCAGCTCGTTGATCGCCGCACGAAAGAGCCACGCCGACGGGTTCGCCGGCAGCTCGGACTTCGTCCAGGTCTCGAGCGCGGCCATCAGCGCCGACTGCGCGGCGTCCTCGACCGCCTCGAGGTGCTCCACTCCCACCCGGCGCGAGAGGGTCGAGACGAGGCGACCGTACTCGTGCCGGAAGAAGTGATCGATCAGCGCGCGGGAGCTCACCCTCCCGGCGTGTGGATCGCGACGACCTCGACGCCGGAGCCGGGGCGCACGAGACCGGGGCACGTGCGCGCGACCTCGATGGCGGCGGAGAGGCTCTCCGCCTGGACGATCATGTAGCCGCCGATCAGCTCCTTCACTTCGACGTAGGGGCCGTCGGTCGGGGGCTCCGCGCTGACCAGCTCACCCTCGCCGAGCTTGCCGCCGAGGTCGACGAGGTTGTCCGCGAACTGCGTCCGCCAGGCGTCGAACTTGGCGTACATCTCCTGCATCTGGGCGGGGGAGGGCTTCTCCTGGCTCTGGGTGGGGAGGCTGCGCTGCATACAGAGAAACTTGGGCATCTCGGCTCCTTCAGGTTCGGTGGTCGAAGCGACCGACCCCATGACGCGTGAGCCGCCCCGGGTTGGACACCCCCTGCACGAATTCGGACGTGGTCAGCAGTCGTCGTCCCAAACTTCTCAGCACGTGACCGAGGAAGCAACGCAGGCCAGGAATCGCGGGGGACGGCAGGCGACGGGAGGTAAGTGGATCAACTCTCTAGGACTACTTGGTCACATGTCGGCGGATGATCGCGACGGACAGTGGTTTCGGGCGCGCCGCGACGACGAAGGAGGGGCTTTCAGCCCCTTCGAGGAGGAGCGACGTGCCCGTCACCGCTGAACGAGCGAGGGCCGTCGTGAATGTGACCAAGTAGTCCTAGCTCGATCCCGGCCTGGGTCCGCGTGCAGGCGCTCAGGATCTGCGCGTACACGGCCGGGTGGTTCTGGAGCTGGTGGTGCATCACGCCGCCGTATCGGCGGGTCTCGATCGCGAAGTGGGTCTCGCGCTGGCGCGGCCCGTCGGCGCTGGGGACGCGGACGAGGAGGTCGCCGATCAGGCGGCCGACGGCGTGACCGGGGTCCTCCGTGATGGTGGCCGAGACGAAGAAGTGGCTGGCGTGAGGGAGGAGCGGGGCGTCGGACGCCACGTCGGGAGGGGCCGACAGCCAGTCCTCATCGACGACCGAGCCGAGGCTGAGGTCCTTGATGCCGTCGCTCCGGCTGGCGAGGATGCGCGCGACGATCTTCGTCCCGGGGAGGTCGACCGTGTCGAGCATGTCCGTCATCGCGTGCCCCAGCTTCGCGAGCGGCGCGCCCTGGTGCGGGGTGCCGAGGTAGAAGACGCGGCGGACGAGCGCGGGCCAGGCGTAGCCTGCCTCCACGCCGTAGTGGCACGCGCTGCGGGCCACGAGGCCGCCCATGCTGTGCCCGAGGATCGTCAGGTCGTCGATCTCGACCGGGTACGCCTCGACGAAGCGCTCGAGCAGCTCGGCGAGTCGGCGACCGCTCTGTGAGACGCGGCGGCCGGTGTTGTAGCGGAGGAAGACCGGGGTGTAGCCGAGGTCCCTCGCCATCAGCACGCCGAAGCTGATGGACGGGTCTCCGTGGTAGGCCTCGGCCTCGAGGCACCACGACCACTCGGTCGTGCCCAGCCCGTGCACGAAGAGGGCGACCTTCTTCGACGGCGGATCGAGCTGCGCCTCGATCGTCTCGCGGTCCAGCGCGACGTAGCGGTCGCCGATGCGAAAGGCCATGTCGAGGTCCAGCCCGTTGGCGCGGGCGCCCAGATGATCACCGACCGCCGCGTTGACGAGCCCCAGCGCCGCGTCGGCGATCCAGGCGCCGCTCGAGGTGGTGTCGGAGCGCATGGGGAGGGCGTCGACCACGCCCGGCTCGTCGTCCAGGCGCCGCTCGACCGCGTCGAGCGCGACGTCGGACACCGCCTCCACCGTGCGGTTGACCAGCTTGATGGTCCCGAGCACGCCGCGCGTACCGAGGCGGCGGACGCCATCCACGACGCGCGCCGGGGTCCTCAGCGGGGGGAGCCGATCCGTCACCCCCGTGACGTTGCGCGCGGTCGACTCGTGCCCGAGCTCCACCAGCTCGCTCGTCGCGTCGATCGCGTCGTGCACGAGCGACTTCAGGCCGCGCCAGCGTCGGAGGTCTCTCTTGCCGATCTTGCCCATGGCTCGCGCTTCGAGCCTACAGCTCCTGGGTCGCCCGAAGTACCTCCTGACGCTCAGGGCGCGAGGCGCTCGGGCGGGCCGGCGCCGTCGGGGACGTAGGCGTCATCGAGGGTGAGGATCACCTTGTCGAGCTCGAAGCCGTCTTCGCGCATCGACAGCTGGATGAGGTGCTCGCCGGCGCTCGGGACGTCGATGAAGATGGTGTGCTCGACGCCGCAGGCGCTGCCCCCGGAGTCGCGCTGCGCGCTCGACCAGGTCCAGCGGTTCTTGCCCGAGCACCACTGGATGCGCCGGCCGCTCGCGGGCCAGGTGTCGTCGACGCCGACGTGCACGCCGTTGTCCTCCGTGCCGGTGCTGTAGGCGCGGGCGTGCACGTAGTAGCGGCCCGGCGTGGAGAACACGACGCGGTAGGTGAGCATCGGCCCGTCGCCGCCGTCGTCGAAGAAGCTGTCGCCGTTGCGGATGGGATCGTCGTGCGTGACCCGGGTGTCCGGGAGGCCCTCGAGGTAGGCGCCGCCGCTCGCGCTCTCGTGGTGCGGCTCGTCCGGGTCCGGCGTGACGCCGGGGATCGTGCCCTCGGCCGTCAGGTACCAGGCGCGCGGCGTGCCCTGGTCGTCGTTGGTGGAGAAGTGCTCGGCCTCGAACGCGACCAGCCCATCGACCTCCTCGAACACCCACGCCGGCGGGCCGGCGTCGAGGTCGGCCGGGCCGGCGTCGTCGATCAGGGGCCCGCCGTCAGCGGGTCGCGACCCGGAGTCTCGATCTGCGCCGGCGTCGTCGTCCCCCGCGATGGAGGAATCGACGCGCGCCACCGCGCCGTCCGGTTCACCCACGCCGCCGTCGCACGCGCACGCCAGGACCATCGCGCCGACCACCCACCACGCCTGTCGTCTCATGAGGCCATCGTAGACGACGGCCGCCCGCGCCCTCCGTTACGACGGTGTCGCCGATCGGCCCGCGGAGACGCGAGGGTGGCGGGCGGCGCCCACACGCCCCACGATCACGGTGATGCGAGACGCCCACTGCATGCGCTGCGGCACGAAGCTCGAGACGCGCGACATCGACGACGAAGGCACCCCGCGCGCGCGACAGGTCTGCGCCGACTGCGGCTGGATCTTCTACGACAACCCGACGCCGGTCGTCGCCGCCATCGTCGAGCACCGCAGCGACGTCATCCTCGTCCGCCAGCCCGGCTGGCCGGCGAAGTTCTTCGGGCTCGTCACGGGCTTCCTCGAGAAGGACGAGGATCCGTCCGAGGCCGTCGTGCGCGAGGTGAAGGAGGAGCTCGGGCTCGACGCCGTCGTGCAGTCGTTCGTCGGGCACTACCCGTTCTCCATGCGGAACGAGTTGCTCATCGCGTACCACGTGCGCGCCGAGGGAGAGATCGCGCTCGGCGCGGAGCTCGAGGCCTTCAAGCGCATCCTGCCCGAGAAGCTGCGCCCCTGGCCGATGGGCACCGGGCACGCGGTGCGCGACTGGCTCGCCTCGCGCGCGGCTTCGATTCAGGGCTGAACGATCGCCGTGAGCGCGGACGGCGGGAGCCGCACCAGCTTCTTGTCCGCGTCGACGCAGACGAGGTGGATCTTCGCGTCCACGAGCAGCTCCTCGCCTCGCAGCGCGCGCTGGTGGAAGATCGCGCGGTAGGCGCTCTCCATCTCCACCTCGGTGCGGATGGTGACCTCGTCGCCGAAGACCGCGCCCTGTCGGTAGGTCAGATCGGCCTTGTAGACGACGAAGCCCACGCCGTCCTCCTCGAGCAGCCGCCTCAGCTCCCGGACGCCGATGAGGTGCTCACGCGCGCGCTCGAAGTACTTCAGGTAGTTCGCGTGGTAGACGACGCCGGAGTGGTCGGTGTCCTCGTAGTAGATGTGAACCCGATGCTCGTGCACGGGCGGGGGACTGGAGCACATCTCAAAACTCTCCCGTCGCCTGGCCGGCGGGACGGGCCCCAGCCGCGGCCGTTCGCTCCTCGAAAATACCCGGCATTTCCTCGTCGCGCCCAGCCACGGCTGGGACCCATCGCGCTCGGCCGTGTTCGGTCCGAGATTTTGAGGTGTGCTCTACTCCTCGGTGGCTTCGAAGTCGAGCGAGGCGCTGTTGATGCAGTAGCGCAGCCCCGTCGGGGCCGGGCCGTCGCGGAAGACGTGCCCGAGGTGGCCGCCGCAGCGCGCGCACTCGACCTCGGTCCGCGCCATGCCGAGCGAGCGGTCGGTGACCTCGCGGACGCGCCGTCGGTCGACGGGGCGCGTGTAGCTGGGCCAGCCGGTGCCGCTGTCGAACTTGTCGCCGCTGCGGAAGAGCGGGGCCCCGCATCCCGCGCAGCGGTAGACGCCGTGCTCGTGGTGGTCGTGGAACCGGCCGGTGAAGGCGCGCTCGGTGCCCTCCTCGCGGAGGACGTGGAACTCCTCCGGCGTGAGCCGCTCGCGCCACTCGGCCTCGCTCAGCGAGAGCCGCTCGCCGACGGGCGGGTCGCTGAACCGAGCCGGTCGCTCGCGGTCCTGTCGCGCGCCGTCCTGCGCCGAAGCGCTCGGGCCGCCGGTGCAGCCGGCGAGGAGGCCGGCCAGCAAGAGGGGGATGAATCGCCGCATGCCTCACGTATGTAGGGCCGCCTCGTGCGTTACGCTCGAGGTGATGGATCCGGTGACCTTGATCGCGGTCCCCGCCGCGCTCGCCGTCGCGGGCGGGGTCGCCTGGTACGGCCATCGGCAGAAGAAGGCGCGCGAGGCGACCTGGCGCGCGCTCGCCGCCGAGCGGGGCGGCACGTACCACCCGGCCAAGACGAGCCTGTTCAAGCAGCAGCACGCCGCGGTCGAGGTGCAGGTGGGGCAGGCGCTGGTCTACCTCGACACCTACGTGGTCTCCTCCGGCAAGAGCTCGCAGACCTACACGCGCGCCCGAGCCCGCTTCTCGCTCCGCGACGCGCCCAGCTTCAAGGTCTCTCCCAAGGGCGTGCTCGCCACGGTCGGCGCGATGATCGGCTTCCAGGACGTGTCGCTCGGCCACGCCCGCTTCGACGACGACTTCGTCGTGAAGTGCGAGGACGCCGACGCGGTCCGCGAGGTCTTCTCCACCGAGACCATGGAGCGCCTGGTCGGGGGGCTGTGGCCGGCGCGCATCGAGTCCACGGGCGGACTCGTGACGCTGACCACGACCGGCGCGCTGCGCGATCACGCGAAGCTCGAGGTGATGCTGGACGTCACCGGCGCGCTCGCGAGCTACGGGCCGGCGACGCTCGCTCGCTACGCGGAGCACCCCGACGCGCGCTTCACGCCCGTCTCGGGTCGCTGGGAACGGCCCAGCCCGGCGCGTTTGTCGGTGGAGACGAAGGAGGGCCGGGTCGACGTGCGGGCCCGGCTGGCGACGGGCGGCGTCATCCTGCGCGCGGCGCGCAAGCTCGAGCGCGACGACGTGGAGCCCTTCGACGGCGCCCTCCCGAGCGGGGAGGGGATCCCACGCGGCCTCGTGCCCGAGCCGGCGCGTCGTCACCTGAGCGCGGTCGGTGAGTGTCTCCTCGAGGCCGACGAGCGCCGGCTGCTCCTCACCTGGGAGCTGCTGCCGACCCGAGAGGCGTTCGCGGCCGGCGTCGCGCTCCTGGACGCGTGCGCGACCCCGCCGCGCTCGCTCGGCGCGTTCCGGTAGGCGTCAGCCGATCGCGCCCGCCGAGCGGATCCACGCGCGGACGCGCCCGGCCTTGACGCCGAGCTGGGTGGCCGCGCGGTGCACGTCGTCGTCCTGCCACGAGGCGACCTGCGCGATCCGGGTCACCCCGATCGCGTACAGCGCCTTGGCGTACTTCGGACCGACGCCCTTGATGCGCGTGAGGTCGTCGCCGTCCGGCGGCGGCCCCGCCGCGGGCGGCGCGATGCTGTCTCGGATCTCGGTCAGCTGGCGCCCCTGCGCCTCGATCCGCTCCCGCAGCGCCTTCTCGTCGTCGCCCGTCTTGAGCACGAGCGCGCGCATGTCGTCGAGCTGGGCGCGCAGCTCGTCGACCAGGTCGCCGCTGCGGTCGTGACGGAGCTCCTCGGCGAGCTCCTCGAAGAGCGACTCCAGCCGCTCCACCCGCGCCGTCATCGAGCCGCGCTCGTCGAGGGCCTCGCGCAGCTCGCGCTGCTCGCCCGCCACCTGCTCGACCCGGCCTTCGATCGCGCCGAGCTGGTGGCCGACGCGCTCCAGGCGCATGCGCACCCGCGCGATCTCGCCGCCCTCCTCGAGGTGGTCGAGGCGATCCTCGAGCGACGCGAAGCGAGAGGCCTGCTCCGCCTGGGTGAGGTCGGCCTCGGCGAAGCGGCGGCGCAGCTCCTCGGCCAGCGAGTCGCGGCGCTGCTCCATGTCGCGGAGCTGACCCTCGACGCCGTCGGGCGACGTGGCGCCCTTCTCGGCGAGCTCGGCGAGCAGGGCGTCGAGGCGCTCCTCCTTCGCCTCGAGCCGCGTGCGGAGCTCGTCCAGCTCGTGCCGCTGGCGGGCGACCGCGCTGCGGGCCTGGTCGAGCTGCGTGTCCATCTGCGCGAGGCGCTGGCGCTGCGGAGGCCGCGCGCTCGGGTCACGGCGCGGCGGAGGCGGGTCGCTCGGCTTGGGCATGCTCGCCGGGGGCACGCTGTTCGGCCGCGGCTGGCTGGGAGGCCGCGAAGGCGAGGGCGCCGACGACGAGGCTCGCGCCGACGCGGCCCGCGACACGGGGGGTGACGATCGGGGCGGCGCCGGCGGCGACGAGCGCGGGGGCGCCGGAGCGCGGGGCGGGATGCGCGAGCTCGGCGTGGACGGCGGCTTCGACGCGGGCCGGGGCCGAGGCTCGGGCAGGTCGAGCCCCGCCTTGCGCAGCTCGGGTAGGAGGACCTCCATCGTGCCCTCGATCGTCGGATCCTCGCCGTCGTCCGGGATCGCGACGTTCGGGTCGGTCTTCTCTTCCTCGCTGGGCCCGCTCATGCTCGGCGCGGGAGCATATCACCAGATGCGGTGGCTCCGGGCCCAGGAGACGAACCAGCGCACCGAGGGCGTCACGAGGTCGTCCGAGCCGACGAGCGCGTCGAACGCCTCGGGGGTGAACCGCGCGACCTCCGCGACCTCGCTGGGCTGCGCCACGAAGGGGCCGTCGCTCTGCCCCTGGTAGAGCACGAGGTGCTCGTAGTGCACGCCCGGCTCCGGCCCGAAGGCGCCGAGGCGCGTCAGCGGGCAGCGCACGCCCAGCTCCTCTTCGAGCTCGCGCGCCGCGACCGCGTCGTACACCGCGTCGAGCCCGGCGTCGGGGGCCTCCAGGTCTGGGTAATCCGGCGCCTCGACGTGTCCGGACGCCGAGATGTCCCAGTGGCCGGGGTAGGTGCGCTTGGCCGCGTGTCGGCGCTGCAGCACGAGCCGCCCCGCGGGATCGAAGAGCAGGACCTGTACGCTCCGATGCGGCAGGCGTCGGTCGTGCACCTCGGCGCGATCGGTCCAGCGAAGGAACCGGTTGTCCGCGTCGACGACGGCGACCTGCTCGGGCATGCTCGGCTTGATAGCATCGCGAGCGAGGGGATACAGACAGCTCATGGCCAAGCGAAAGCGTCGCTCCGCGCTCGGACGGACCCTGAAGGTGCTCCGCCGCAGCTATGCGAACGCGGCCGAGATCGTGCGCGTCGGTCGGCTGACCGCGCCTCACCGCACCGCCTACGACGTCGTGCACAGCGACCGCATGTACTCGCTGCGCCGCTACGAGGGCATCGAGCGCGACGAGGCCGTGGACCGGGTGCCGCTCCTCCTCGTGCCCCCGCTCATGGTCACGAGCGAGATCTACGACATGTCGCCCGACGTGAGCGCGGTCAGCTACCTGCTGGGGCAGGGCGTCGACGTGTGGCTGATCGACTTCGGCGCCCCCGAGCAGATCGAGGGCGGGATGAAGCGCACCCTCGACGACCACGTGCGCGCCTGCGACGACGCGATCCAGCGCGTGCGCGACGCGTGCGACCGCGACGTGCACCTCGCCGGCTACTCGCAGGGCGGCATGTTCTGCTACCAGGCCGCGGCCTATCGTCGGACGGAAGGCCTCGCGTCGATCATCACCTTCGGCAGCCCCGTCGACATCCGGAAGAACACGCCGGTGCCGATGAGCGATCAGGTGGCGGAGAAGCTCATCGGCGGTCTGCGCACCGTGATCGAGCGGCCGCTCAACGAGCTCGAGGGGCTCCCCGGGTTCCTGACCAGCATCGGCTTCAAGATGGTCAGCCCGAAGAAGGAGCTGCAGCAGGTGGTCGACTTCGTGGCCAAGCTCCACGACCGACAGGCGCTCGAGAAGCGCGAGACCCGGCGCCGCTTCCTGGGCGGCGAGGGCTTCGTCGCCTGGCCCGGGCCCGCGCTCCGCACCTTCATCGACGAGTTCATCGTCGCCAACCGCATGGCCTCGGGCGGCTTCGTCATCGACGGCCGCACCGTCACCCTCGCGGACCTGACCTGCCCGATCCTCTTCTTCGTCGGGCTCACCGACGACATCGCGAAGCCCGCCGCGGTGCGCGCCATCACCGGCGCGGCGCTCAACGCCGACGTTCGCGAGGTCGGCCTGCGCGCCGGTCACCTCGGCCTGGTGGTGGGCAGCAAGGCGCTCGCGCAGACGTGGCCCACCGTGTCGGGCTGGATGCGCTGGGTCGACGGCGGCGGAGAGCTGCCCGAGCTGCTCCGCGAGCAAGAGGCGCAGGCGCCCATCGACGACATCGACGACGTCGCGTTCGACGAGCTCGATCTGGACGTCGAGGACTTCTACGACTTCGCGACCGACGCGGTGGAGGAGGCGGTCAAGAGCCTCGGGCGGGTGAGCGAGGACGTCAGCTCCGCCATCGACACGCTGCGCTGGCAGCTCCCGCGGTTGAGCCGACTCCGCAAGATCCGGAGCGACACGCTCGTCAGCCTCGGTCGCGAGCTCGCGCAGAAGGCCGAAGAGATGCCCGACGCCACGTTCTTCCTCTGGAAGGGGCGCGCGTTCAGCTACGCGGACGCCGACCGGCGCGTGGACGCCATCGTGCGCGGGCTGTTCGAGATCGGCGTGCAGCCGGGCGACCGGGTCGGCGTGTTGATGCGCAGCCGCCCGACGTACCTGTCCATCGTCGCGGCGCTCAACCGCATGCGGGCCACGGCGGTGCTGCTCAGCCCCGAGATGAAGCGCGCGTCCCTCGAGCGCGCCCTGAGCGTCGGCCAGGTCAAGCACCTCATCGCCGACCCGGAGAACGTGCGCGCGGCCCGGGACGCGTTCGAGGGCCCCGTGTTCGCGCTCGGCGGGCCCTACGGCGCCGCGCGCGAGATCCCCGACGGCGTCGGCGACATGGAGGACATCGACCCCGCGAAGGTGCATCTGCCGCCGGACTACGAGCCCAACGCGGGCCGCGCGAGCGACGAGGCGATGATCTTGCTCACCGCGGGGCGCGCCGAGGAGCCGCGCGCGGCCCGCATCACGAACCGGCGCTGGGCGTTCAGCGCGCTCGGCGCGGCGGCCGGCGCGAGCCTGGATCCGAACGACACCGTGTATTGCGTCCTGCCGCTGCACCACGCGGCGGGCATCCTGGTCTCCGTCGGCGGCGCGCTCGTCGGCGGCTCGCGGCTGGCCCTCGGCGCGCGCTTCGCCCCCGAGCACTTCTGGAACGAGGCGCGCCGCTACGGTGCCACCGTGGTCTTCTACGCGGGCGAGATGTGCCGGGCGCTGGTGGACGCGCCGCCCGAGCTCAACGACGTCAAGAACCCGGTGCGCCTCTTCGCGGGCAGCGGCATGCGGCGCGACGTCTGGGAGCGCCTTCAGCAGCGCTTCAAGGTCGGCGTCATGGAGTTCTACGCCACGACCGAGGGCAACGCGGTCCTCGCCAACGCGAGCGGCAAGAAGGTCGCCGCGCTCGGCCGTCCGCTCCCGGGCGCGACGGACATGTCGGTGGCGCTCTACGCGTTCGAGACCGACGACTTCGTCCGCGACGAGCAAGGCTTCGTGCAGCGCGCGGGCGTGGACCAGCCCGGGATGCTCATCGCGCGCGTCGACCGCGGCCACCCCATGGCGGGCTTCGACGGCTACCTCGACGAGGCGACCACCCGCGAGCGGATCGCGCACGACGTCTTCGAGCGTGGCGACGCCTGGTTCAAGACGGGCGACCTCGTGCGTCAGGACGCGGACGGGGACTTCTGGTACGTCGACCGGGTGAGCGACACGGTCCGGACGTCCGGCGGCCCGGTCTACACGCGCGAGATCGAGGACCTGCTCTACCGCCGCGGCGACGTGGCGATGGTCGCGGTGTCGGGTCACCGCCTCCCGGGCGAAGACGGCGAGGTCGTCGTGGCCACCATCGTGCCGCGCGATGGCGAGCTGGACCTGCGCCGGCTCGAGCGCTTGGTGGACGAGAAGCTCCAACCTCACGAGCGGCCGCGGCTCGTCCGCCTCGTCGACGCCATCCCGATGACCGACGGCTATCGGCCGCTCAAGCGCGCGCTCCGCGGGCCGGCGGCCCAGCCGCGGGCCGTGTACGCCCGCACCGACGGCGCGTACAAAGAGGTCGCCGATCCGCCCCGGCCCGAGGCGCGGGCCAAGTAGACGCGCTTCAGGGTCTCCCGCCGCTGCCGTTCGGCTCCCGTATGGATGCCGCTCGCAACGATCAGAACTACGGGCGGGGCGTCGCCTCGGTCTCGCACGGGGGCTGGCTGAGCCCGGAGGAGGTGGGAGAAGACCTGCGGCGCGTGTTCGGCGCGCCCGACTACCACCCGCCGGTCCTCCCCGCGGTGGCGCTCGAGGTGCACGGCCTCGTCAAGCGCGCCGACGTCGGCATCCCCGAGGTCGTGTCGGTGATCGAGCACGACGCGATGCTGGCCGCCGAGGTGCTGCGCGTCGCCTCGTCCGCCGCCTACGCCACCAAGATGCCGCCCCGCTCTCTCCAGGACGCCGCGGCGCGCCTGGGGCTGTCGGGCCTGCGCGACGTGGTGTGGCAGGTCGCGATGGGCAAGGTCTTCCGCGTCCAGGGCTACGAGCGCACGATGGACGGGCTGCGCAAGCACAGCGTCGCCGTCGCGACCCTCACGCGCTTCGTCGCGTCGCACACCTCGGTCGCGATGGAGTACGGCTTCCTGCTCGGGCTGCTGCACGACGTCGGGCTCGTCGCGATGATCCACGCGCTCGCCGAGCGGGGCGCGACGCCGCCCGATCTCGGAGATCTCGCGGTGGAGCTCGACGCCTACCACTGCGAAGCGGGCGAGACCGTGGCGCGCCTGTGGGGGCTGCCGGTCGAGCTGCAGTGGATGATCGGCGCGCACCGTCACCCCGACCTCGGCGGGTTCCGGCACCCGGTCATCGCGTGCGAGTGCCTGGCGCACTACCTCGCGGACCAGGCGGGACGCGGGCCAGGCCTCCCGGGGCAGCACGACACCGTCAGCCCCGACGCGGTCGACGTCGCGCTCGCGGAGCTGCGGATCTCGGAGCGTGACCTCGTCCGCCTGGGCGAAGAAGGACGCGCGCTGCTGGAGTAATCTCGGGGGGTGACCGAGCCGCAGCTCTACCGAGACCTCTCGACCTGGTACCGGCTCCTCACGCCGAAGGAGGAGTACGAAGACGAGGCGGAGATGTACCGCGCCATCTTCGCGCGCGCCGTGCCGGGCGCCTCGACCCTGCTCGAGCTCGGCGCGGGCGCGGGGCACAACGCGTTCCACCTGAAGGCGCACTACGAGTGCACCCTGACGGACCTGTCCGAGCCGATGCTGGCGCTGAGCCGTGACCTGAACCCGGACTGCGAGCATGCGCTGGGCGACATGCGCACGCTGCGGCTCGATCGCGTCTTCGACCTGGTGCTGATCCACGACGCCGTCATGTACATGCGCACGCGGAGCGACCTGCGCGCCGCGGTCGAGACGGCGCTGTCGCACCTTCGGCCTGGAGGCGCGGCGCTCTTCGTGCCCGACTACGTCAAGGAGACGTTCGTCGGGGGTCGGCAGGTGTTCGAGCGAGAGGAGCCGGGCCGGAGCATGGTCTGCGTCGAGTGGGACTGGGACCCCGACCCAGAGGACGATACGTTCATCGGCGACTATGTCTTCGTGCTCCAGGAGGGCGGCGGCGAGGTCAGGGTGGTGCGAGACCGGCACGAGGTGAGCTGCTTCCCGCGCCGGGTCTGGATGGACACGCTGCGCGCGGTCGGCTTCGAGCCGGAGCTGCTGATCCAGGCGAACGCGGCGCCCTACGATGCGCAAGAGGTGTTCTTGGGCGTGAAGGGAGGCTGAAGAGAGCGCCCGGCGTGGGTGGACCTCCCTCGGTGATCGCGGCCTGCGTGTCCGCATCCGCCTGTGCCTGTGATTCCGCCTCCGCCTCTGCTTTCGCCTCCCCTGCCGCTCCCGCTCCCGACTCCGCCTCCGCTGCCGCTTCCGCGCCCGCTTCCGCTTCCGCTTCCGCTTCCGCGCCCGCTGCCGCTTCCGCTGCCGCTTCCGCTTCCGCTGCCGCTTCCGCTGCCGCTTCCGCTTCCGCGCCCGCTGCCGCTTCCGCTTCCGCTGCCGCTGCCGCTTCCGCTCCCGTTCCCGCTCCCGCTCCCGCTCCTGCTCCCGCTCCCGCTCCCGCTCCCGTTCCCGCTCCCGTTCCCGTTCCCGTTCCCGTTCCCGTTCCCGTTCCCGTTCCCGTTCCCGTTCCCGCTCCCGCTCCCGCTCCCGCTCCCGCTCCCGTTCCCGTTCCCGTTCCCGTTCCCGTTCCCGTTCCCGTTCCCGTTCCCGCTCCCGCTGGCTCTAAGAGAGCAATGTGAATGGCACTCGTCCTCCGCCATCGACGGTGCCGGACGCGGGCGGGCGAGTAAAGGAGGCCTGCGGCCCCAGCCTGCGGCTGGCTTCGGGCCCTCCGGGCCCTCGTCCTTGACTAGCCCACCCGCGCCCAGCGGCGGGCGGGGTGAGGACGAAGGGTGTCAGGTCGACTTGCGGGTTGTCTCCGACGGAGGGGCGAGATGCTCCGGATCACCGAAGAAGCGATCGTTTGGCTGCGCTCGATGAAGCCGATCTGGGAACAGGTGGCGAAGCACGACAGGAACCTGGCTCGGCAGATGCGCGACAGCGCGGCGAGCGTGGTGGGGAACCTGGCCGAGGGTGAGAAGCGGGTCGGCGGGCACGAGCG
>JAVJQK010000008.1 GCA_040218145.1 Sandaracinaceae bacterium
AATCAAGCGCTTCGCGCTTGCTCCGGCCCTAGCAATTCTACTCAGGGGCTTTTCGCAAAAGCCCCTCGCTGCGGCGGCAAAGCCGCCTTCGCTTCACCCGAAAACGACGCGCCTGCGGCGCTTCTAGCCCCAAATACAGGCGCATCGTGGAACGAGGCGCCGGATTTGGGCCTAGACGGCGTCGCGCGCGTCGCCCACCTGCGCGGCGCGGACGCCGACCCGGCCGCGCCGCCCGACCTGCTCGTCGAGGTCCCGCACGGGGCCGATCGACGCGAGCACTACGACGCGCTCCACGCGCGCATGGTGGGGGCGCTGCCCGAGGACCTGCACGAGTTCTTTCACGCCAACACCGACATGGGCGCGTGGGACGTGGGCCGCCGCGTGGCCGAGCGCATCCTGGCGGAGGATCCGTCGCGGAGCGCGCTCCTCGTGCGCTGCCTGATCCCGCGCACCTTCGTCGACACCAACCGCCTGGTGGACGCCGCGGACGAGCTCGGCGCGGGCGGGCTCACGGGCGGCATCCCGTCCTACGTCACGCACCCCGAAGACCGCGTCCTCCTCGAGGGGCTGCACCGCGCGTACGTCGAGCTGGCCGAGCGGGCCTACGAGGCGGTCTGCGGCGCGGGCGGCTTCGCGCTCATGCCGCACAGCTACGGCCCGCGCACGATGGGCATCGCCGCCGTCGACGCGGACATCGTGCAGGCGATCCGCGCCGCCTGGGCCCCCGACGTCTGGGCCACGTGGCCGCTCCGCCCCGAGGTGGATCTGATCACGCGCCGCCCCGACGGCGAGCGGCTCGCGCCCGCGAGCGTGGTCGAGCGCGTGCTCGCCGCCTACGCGGAGGCGGGGCTCGAGGCGGTCGAGGCGACGACCTACACCCTGCATCCGGCGACCCAGGGCGCGCGCTTCGCTGGCCGCTGGCCCGGGCAGACCCTCTGCGTCGAGGTGCGCCGCGATCTCCTGGTGGAGGAGTTCGATCTGCTGCGCGCGCTGACGCCGGAGCCGACCCGGGTCGAGCGCGCCGCGGCCCCGATCGCGGGCGCCATCCTCGAGTGGCTGCGCGCGCGCTGAGCCCTTGCCAGGCCCCGCGTGGGGAGAAGCTTGTGTCCGATGGCGCTCCACCGGCGGGCCGCGCTCGACGAGCGCGAGGACGTGTTCGGCGACCGCGCGGAGGGCGGGGCGGCGCTGGCCGAGATGCTGCTCGAGCTGGCGCCGCGCGATCCGGTGGTGGTGGCGATCCCGGCTGGCGGCGTGCCGGTCGCGGTGCCCGTCGCCGAGCGCACCGGCTGGCCGCTCGACGTCGCGGTGGTCAACAAGATCACCCTGCCGTGGAACACGGAGGCGGGCTACGGCGCGCTGGCCTTCGACGGGACGCTCCGGCTCCACCACGCGCTCATCAGAGAGGTGGGGCTCGACCGCGCGCAGGTGGAGGAGGGCATCGCCCACACCCGGGTCAAGGTGGAGCGGCGGGTGCGTCGCCTGCGCGGGGAGGGCGGCGCGCCTTTGGTGCGTGAGCGGACGGCGATCCTCGTCGACGATGGGCTCGCGAGCGGCTTCACCATGCACGTGGCGCTGCTCGCGGTGAGGGCGTGCGGGGCGGGGCGCGTGATCGTCGCCGCGCCCACCGGACACGAGGTGGCGTGCCGGCGGCTCGCGAAGGAGGCGCACGAGGTGGTCTGCCCGAACGTGCGCGCGGGGCTGCCGTTCGCGGTCGCCAACGCGTACGAGCGCTGGCAGAGCGTGCCCGAGGTGGTGGCCGATGAGCTGCTCCGGCCCTTCCGAGCGCGCGACGGACGCTGGGCGGCCGAAGGGCTGGAGTAGCGGATACCCCGGTGGCGCGCGCCTGGTAGCATCCGCGCGATGCGGGCAGCGGCAGTCGTCACGGGGCGCGTCCTCCTGTGCCTCGTCGGGATGGGCTTCGGCGCCCCCGTCGCGGCGCAGCCCGAAGGCGACGCGGCGATCTACGCGCAGCGCCACTTCGAGCGCGGGGCGGAGCTCTACCGCGAGGCGCGCTTCGAGGAGGCGCTGGCCGCGTTCCGGCGCTCGCACGGGCTCTTCCCGTCGCCGAATTCGATGCTCTTCGTCGGGCGCAGCCTGCGCGAGCTGGGCCGGAACGCGGAGGCGGTGGAGGCGTTCGAGGCCGCGGTGCTCGAGGCGCGGCTCCGCGCGGTGGACGAGCCCCGCTACCGCGACACCGAGGCGGCGGCGGAGGCGGAGCGCGACGCTCTGTCCGACCAGGTGGGCTTCGTGGTGCTCGAGCGCGGCGAGGGCGGGCTCGAGGGCGGGGTGCGAGTCGAGGGCCGCGCGATCTCGCCCGAGCGCTTCGGCCTGCCCATCCCCGTCACGCCGGGGGAGGTGGCGATCGCGGTCGGCGACGCGGCGCCGCAGCGGGTGCAGGTGCGCGCGGGTGAGGAGCTGCGCGTGCCGCTGCGGGCGGTGTCTGATCGGGCCGCGCCCTCGTTGGCGGTGGCGCCGTCGGGAGGCGCCGAGGGCTGGCTCGTCGCGAGCGGCGTGGTGGGAGGCGTGGCCCTCGTCGGCGTGGCCTTCGCGCTGGCCCTCACGGTCGCCGCCGACGCGCGCTTCTCCGATCTGCAGGCGCGCTGCGGAGGCCTCTGCCCTCCCGCAGAAGCGGGCGCGATCGCCGAAGGTCGCGACCTGGAGCTCGCCGGGATCCTCACCGGGGTCGGCGCGGCGGTGATCGGAGCCGCGGCGGTGGTGCTCCTCCTCATCGGGCTCGCGACCGGCGAGCCGTCGCTCGCGGATGGGCGCGTGGAGTTCTGAGGCACGAGATGGCGGACGACCTCGAGACGGAGCTGCTCAGCGGACCGATGGGCGCGCTCCCCGGCGCGACGCGCAACCGCCCGCACCTGCGCGGGCGGTCCGGTCACGCGGGGATCGACGTGGTGCTCGAAGGTCGCGCGCTGCTCGGCTCCGCCCCGGACGTCGACGTGCCGGTCGACGACCCGAGCGTGTCGCGGATCCACTGCGAGCTCGATCCGCGCGAGGACGGCCTCTGGGTGCGCGACCTGGGCAGCCTGAACGGGACCTTCGTCGATGGCGTGCTGGTCCGCGAGGCGCGGCTCGAGGACGGCGCCACCCTGCGCGTGGGCACGACGGAGCTCGGGGTGGGCTACGACCCGAACCCGACGCCGCTGCAGCTCTGGCCGCTCGAGCGCTTCGGCCCGCTCCTCGGCCGCAGCGTGCCGATGCGGGAGCTCTTCGCGCGGCTGCACCGCTTCGCGCAGTCGGACGAGACGGTGCTCGTCCAGGGAGAGACGGGCACGGGCAAGGAGCTCGCGGCGCGCGCCATCCACGACATGTCGGCCCGGCACGAGGCGCCCTTCGTGGTGCTCGACTCGGGCGCGATCCCCGAGAGCCTCATCGAGGCCGAGCTCTTCGGGCACGCGCGCGGGGCCTTCACCGGAGCGCACGCGGATCGCGTCGGCGCGGCGGAGGCGGCCCACGGCGGGACGCTCTTCCTCGACGAGGTGGGCGAGCTGCCGCTGTCGATGCAGCCCAAGCTGCTGCGCTTCCTCGAGTCGCGCACGGTGCGGCGGGTGGGGGAGACGGCGCAGCGGCGCGTGGACGTGCGCGTGGTGGCGGCCACCCACCGGGATCTCCGGGACATGGTCAACCGCGGCGCCTTCCGCGAGGACCTCTACTTCCGCCTCGCGGTGCTGCCCGCGACCCTGCCGCCGCTCCGCGAGCGGGCCGAGGACGTGCCGCTGCTCGCCTCGCACTTCCTCCCGAAGGGCGCGTCGCCGCTCTCGGGGGAGCTGGTGGCGGAGCTGTCGCGTCGCCCCTGGGAGGGCAACGTGCGCGAGCTGCGGAACTTCGTGGCGCGCGCGGTGGCGCTCGGGCCGGACGAGGCGCTCGGCATGATGGAGGGCAGCTCGCGCGCGGGCGCGATGCCCGGCGTCGACCTCGACGTGCCCTTCAAGGAGCTGCGCGAGGCCTGGGTCTCGCACCTCGAGCGCGCCTACCTCACGGCGATGCTCGCGCGACACGGCGGGAACGTCACCGCGGTCGCGCAGGAGGCGCGCATCGACCGCACCTACGTGCACCGGCTGATGAAGAAGCACGGGCTCTGACACGGGCCGCGACGCGGTATTCTCCGCGCGGATGTCGTCCGTCTCCGAGCTGCCCGCGCGCTTCGGCCGCTATGACGTGCTCACGAAGCTCGCCGAGGGCGGCATGGCGACGGTCTACGTGGGGCGCGCGGTGGGCGCGGCCGGCTTCGAGCGCCTCGTCGCGATCAAGGCGTGTCACCCCACGCTGCTCGGCGACGAGAGCTTCCGCGCGATGTTCCTGGACGAGGCGCGGCTCGCGGCGCGCATCCACCACCCGAACGTGGTGCCGACCCTCGACGTGGCCGACGACGACGGGCTCTACCTCGTGATGGACTACGTCGAGGGCGCCAAGCTCTCGGACTGGATCCGCGCGGAGCGCGACGAGCGGCGCGGGGTGGCGCCCGAGATGGCGCTGCGGGTGATGGTGGACGCGCTGCGAGGCCTGCACGCGGCGCACGAGGCGAAGGGAGCCGCGGGCGAGCCGCTCGGGCTCGTGCACCGGGACGTGAGCCCCCAGAACCTCGTGGTGGGTGTGGACGGGACCACCCGCGTGCTCGACTTCGGCATCGCGAAGGCGGAGGCGCGCGCCACGGTCACGAGCGAGCACACCGTCAAGGGCAAGCTCGGCTACCTCTCCCCGGAGCAGCTCGGCGGCGGCGCGGTCTCGCCGCGCACCGACGTGTTCGCGGCCGGCGTCGTGCTCTGGGAGACCCTGACCGGGCGGCGGCTCTTCACGGGCGACTCGCGCCAGGACGTCTTGCAGAAGATCCTGTACGTGCCGATCAAGCGGCCGAGCCGCGTGGCGTCGGTCCCCGAGGCGCTCGACGCGGTGGTGATGCGCGCGCTCGAGCGCGAGCCCTCGGCGCGCTACCCGTCCGCGGCCGCCTTCGCCGACGCGCTCGAGGGCTGCGGGATCGACGCGGCGAGCCCCACGGCGGTGGGGCAGCGCGTCGAGGCGCTCTTCGCCGAGCCGCTCGAGGCGCGACGGCGGCTCCTGCGGGAGCGCATGGCCCGGCCGTCAGCGACCGTGGAGCCGCCGATGACCGAGGCGCCTCCTCGACGGTCCGCGCTCTGGCTCGCGGGGGTGCTCGCCGCCGTCCTCGTCGCGGGCGCGGTCGGGGCGCTGGTCACGCTCTGGATGGCGAGCCCCACGCCCGAGAGACCCGCCGCGGACGCGGAGGAGTCGCCGCGGGCGCCGCCTGCGCGGGTGGCCGAGCCCGTCCCGGTCGAGCCGGCCGCGGAACCGGAGGCCGCGCCGGTCGAGGCCCCGCCCGTCGAGGCCGCGCCCGCCGAGGCCGCGCCCGCCGGGGCCGCGCCCGCCGAGCGACGGAGGCGGAGACGTCGCCGAGCGCCGAGGCGGGCTCGACCGGACGAGCCCTTCAACCCCGGCACGATCTGACCCGGGCTGATGGGGCCTCGGGCTGATCGGGCCTCGGGCTGATCGGGCCTCGTCCTCGGGTGATTCATCGGCGCCGCGAGCCGCGGCGAGCGGCGAGATCGGCGGGAGCACGGGGCGGGAGGGGCTCGCATCGGGTGACCCACGAAAGAAGAACTTGATCCGCGTCCGGGTGGAAGGCTACGTCCCTGCCATGTCGAATCCCATCGCAACGTTCGAGACCTCCATGGGCCAGTTCAAGGCCGAGATCTTCGTGGACCAGATGCCCATCACCGGGGGCAACTTCGTCAAGCTGGCGAAGGAGGGGTTCTACGACGGCCTTCACTTCCATCGGGTCATCGAGAACTTCATGTGCCAGTTCGGTTGCCCGCACAGCTCCGACCCGCAGAGCCGCCGGGCCGGCACCGGCCAGTCGCCCTACGGCTCGATCAAGGACGAGCACCCCGACGACGTCCGGCTCTCGAACGAGCCCGGGACCCTCTCGATGGCGAACGCCGGCCCGAACTCGGGCAGCAGCCAGTTCTTCATCAACACCAAGCACAACGCCTTCCTCGACTACTTCTCGCCCGGCCAGTCCAAGCACCCCGTGTTCGGCAAGGTCACCGAGGGCATGGACGTGGTCATGGCCATCGGCAGCACGCCGACCGACGGGGGCGACCGCCCCGTGACGCCGGTCAAGATGGTGAAGATCACCGTCGAGGACTGACGCTCCGCGACGTGTGCGCCGACGTCCCGCGTGACGGGGGCGTCGGCGCCGACTTTCTCCCGCACCCGCTCTGCCGCTACCCTGTGCTGGTGTTGAACCGGGTGAGCATCCGTGGGGGAGCGCGTCTGACCCTCATCCTGACCGTCGCGCTGGCCGCGTCGAGCTGCACGCTCGACCGCTCCGGCCTCATGACCGGCTCGGGGATGGACGGCGGCCCCGACGTGCGTCGAGACGGCGACATGGGCTGCCCCTTCGGGTTCGTGGACCTCGACGGACAGCCCGCCAACGGCTGTGAGTGCGAGGTCCAGCCGGAGTCGTGCGACGGCGCCGACGACGACTGCGACGGCCGCGTCGACGAGGACTCCGCGGAGGCCTGCGGGACTCCCGGCACATGCAGCGAGGGGTCGCGCGCCTGCGTCCGCGGTGCGCTCGCCGAGTGCGTCCCCGACGTGACGCCGCCCGACGAGGTGTGTGAAGGCACCGAGGACGAGGACTGCGACGGCGCGGTCGATGAGGATTGCCCTTGTACACCCATGGGCTCGACGCGGCCGTGCGGCGACGACCGGGGCGAGTGCGTGGCGGGCATGCAGACCTGCGAGGGCGCGGGGTGGGGAGCGTGCGAGGGCGCGGTCGGACCCTCCGCCGAGACCTGCAACGGTCTGGACGATGACTGCGACGGCGCCATCGATGGGATCGTCGAGGCCTGCGGCGTGGACATCGGCGCCTGCACGACGGGGACACGCACCTGCACGATGGGGAGCTTCGGCGCGTGCAGCGGCACCTCACCCACGGCCGAGGTGTGCGACGGCGTCGACAACGACTGTGACGGCGTGGTCGACGGCTTCACGCGGGCGTGCGGCACGTCCATGGGCCTCTGCACGGTGGGCACCGAGACTTGCACGGGCGGGGTGTTCGGGGCGTGCAGCGGCGCGGGCGCGTCCACGGAGGTCTGCGACGCGGCGCGCGCGGACGAGGACTGCGACGGGGCGTCGAACGAGGGCTGCGCCTGCGATGATGGCGACACGCGAGCCTGCGGGACGTGCGCGGGCGCGATCGAGACGTGCGACCTGAGCGGGACGTGGGGCGCCTGCTCACGCACTCCGGCGACCGAGACCTGCGACGCCACCGACGAGGACTGCGACGGGACGACCGACGAGGGCACGACCTGCGGGATGTGCACCCAGGTCAACAACGGCTCGCGCAGCTACCTCTTCTGCTTCGACATCCAGCGCTCCTGGAGCGGCGCGCGCGCGTACTGTCAGATGTTCGGCTACGACCTCGCGACGGTCGAGGACGCGACGGAGAACAACTGGCTGAACTCGCAGGAGCGCAGCCTCTTCAGGAACAACGAGCTCTGGTGGTACGGCGGAACCGACGCCGCCATGGAGGGCACCTGGGTCTGGGCGCCGACGGGCATGACCGCGACCTACTTCGACTGGGAGGGCGGCGGCGAGCCCGACAACGGCGCCTCGGAGAACTGCCTCAGCAACGAGAACCGCGCCAACCCGGAGTGGAACTCGGACGACTGCACCTCCGACCGGTACTTCGTCTGCGAGGCGCAGGGGAGCTGACGGGACGGGTCACGCTTCGCCGAGAGCGGCTCAACTCTCCAGCAGGGTGATCAGCTCGGCCGTGTCGAGCCGCACGTTCGCCTCGCTGCCCTCGAGGAGGCCCTCGGCAAGCTCCCGCTTCTCGGCGTGGAGCGCGAGCACCTTGTCCTCGATCGTGCCCTGCGCGATCAGGCGGATCACGGTGACCGGCTGGTCCTGACCGATGCGGTGGGCGCGGTCGCTCGCCTGGTCCTCGACCGCGGGGTTCCACCAGGGATCGAGGTGCACGACCGTGTCCGCGGCGGTGAGGTTCAGGCCCGTGCCGCCCGCCTTCAGCGAGATGAGGAAGTAGGGCTGCGTGCCCGACTGGAAGCGCTCGACGAGCTTCGCGCGCTCGCTCGCGGGCGTCGATCCGTCCAGGTAGAGGTAGGGCACGCCGCGCCGATCGAGCTCTCGACGGAGCAAGGCGAGGTGACTCGTGAACTGGCTGAAGACGAGCGCGCGGTGATCGGCCTCGCGGAGCTCGTCGAGCAGCTCGAGGGTCGCGTCGAGCTTGCTCGAGCGCGCGGGCGCGGTCTCGTCCACGAGCGCGGGGTGACACGCGAGGCGGCGCAGTCGGGTCAGCGCGGCGAGCATCGCGAAGCGCGCGGTCGGGTCGGTCGCCACCGCGCTCAACGCCTCGAGGGCCTCGCGCCGCTCGAGCTCGTAGCGCGCCATCTCCTCGGGGCTCAGCTCGACCGTGCGCACGATGTCCGTCCGCGGCGGCAGCTCCTCGGCCACGAGCGCCTTGGTCCGCCGGAGCAAGAAGGGCGAGACGATGGCGCGCAGCGCCGCCTGCTGACCCTGATCGCGCTCGACCTGGATGGGGGTGACGAAGCGCCGCTTGAAGCGCGCGAAGTCGCCGAGCAGGCCGGGCACGATGACGTCGAAGAGCGCCCACAGCTCGCCGAGGTGGTTCTCCACCGGCGTGCCGGTGAGGGCGATCCGGAAGCCGGCGTCGAGCCGTCGCGCGGCCTCGGCCCGCTGCGTCTTGGGGTTCTTGAGCGCGTGCGCCTCGTCGAAGATCGCCGTCTCCCAGCGGATGGGGGAGAGCGCGTCGGCGTCGCGGGCCATCAGGTCGTAGCTCGTCACGAGCACGGTCCCTGGCCCGAGGCCCTCGAGCAGCGCGGCGCGGTCCGCGTTCCGGTAGATCCGCACGTCGAGGCGTGGGGCGAAGCGCGCGGCCTCGTCGCGCCAGTTGTAGGCGAGGGAGGTCGGCGCGATCACGAGCGCGGGGCCGCCCTTGGCGCGCGCGGCGAGCAGCGCGAGCGCCTGCACGGTCTTGCCGAGCCCCATCTCGTCGGCGAGGCAGCAGCCGCCGGACCACTTCGAGAGGCGCAGGAGCCAGCGCACGCCGTCCCGCTGGTAGTCGCGCAGCTTCACCTTCAGGCCGCTCGGCTTGCGCGGCGTGGCGTCGTTGGCGTCCCGGATCCGCTTCAGCTGCGCCTTCCAGGCCCTGGAGGTCGCGAGCGAGCTGTGCGCGGAGTCGGCCAGGATGCGCTCGACCGACGGCGCGGCCTCCTTGCGCACCACCACCTCGCCGCCTCGCTCGGACGAGACGTTGGAGAGCTCGGCGAGCTGGGCGCGCAGGCTCTCCTCGATCTTCGCGAACTCTCCGCGGCCCAGCTTCACGTAGCGCTCGCCGCGGTCGATCGCGCGGCGCATAGCCGCGAGGGTCACCCTCTCTTCGTCCACTTTCGTGTCGGCGTCGAGTACGAACCAGTCGCGGCTCTCGCGGGCGGTGACCTTCAGGCTCCCGACGCTGCCGCGGACCCGCAGGCGCTGACCGGCGGCCCACTCCAGGCGCACCTCGTCGGCGCGCTCCTGGGCGCGGTCGAGGAAGTCGAGCGCGGCGCCGAGATCGTCGAACGCGAAGCGGAAGCGGCCCAGCTCGCGCGCCTGCGCCAGGCCCAGCGCCTCGACCCAGCGCTGCGACTCCTGGAGCTCCGCGGCGAAGTCGCGCGTGGTGGACACGCGGCCGCCGGCTCGCGCGCCGCTCAGGAGGACGGGGCCCGCGCCCGGGCGGAAGCGCTTGGCGTCGTCGAGGGGAGAGAGCTGGAGGCCCACCTCGAGGGCGCCGCTCCCGTGCAGCTCGAGCGCGAGCCGCGGCGTCCGGTCCGGCTCGACGGTGGTCCCCGCCAGCGCGCTGGGCAGCCGGAGCCCGACGTCGGCCGGCAGGCGCGCGAGGAGGTCCAGCATCACCTCGTCGGCCTCCGCCGGCAGCCCGATGCCCCACTCGCTCGCCCGCGCGAGCATGGCGATGACGGGCTCGGGGACCCGCGCGACGGAGAGCGTCGCGGTCTCGCGATCCAGCCAGACGTAGTGGTTCGGGCGAACGAACCGCGAGAACGCGCTGGCCGCGTCGACGCGCTCCGAGCCGACCCGCAGGTACAAGAAGCGCGGGGTCTCGTCGCTCAGCTCCACCGAGACGCCTCGCTCCACCACCTTCACGCCGCGATCGGGATCGTCCGCGAGGATCACGCGCGGGTGGCCCACGAGGGACTCGATGAGGTCTCCCGCCCGGCCGCTGTGGCCGACGATGACCCGCATGTCGAGCGGGTCGAGGGGCTCTCTCCGCTCCACGCTCTCCGGGGTGCTGCGCTTGCCCTTGCTCCACCCCTTCTTGCCGAGCTTCTGGATCGCGGGCTCGACCGTGATGTCCACGCCCGTCCCATGGATGCGCCACACCACGCGCTCGGGCTTGGTGGGCTCGGACGGCGTCTCGAGCGCGTCGACCAGATCGGCGAGCAGGCCGGCCCAGCGCGGTCGGTTGGCCACCTCCGCCACCTCGGCGTGCAGGGGATCGGTGGTGTCGTGCACGACGTCGCGCCAGTGGGCCACCACCGCGGCGAGGGCGTTGTGCGTGTGCGGCGCGTAGACGGCGCTCGTCGCCGTCACGGCGGGGCGCCCTTTCGCGTCGCGCCGCGCGATCGAGACCGTGATCTCGGAGACGGTGTTGAATCTCCCGCCCTCCACCAGCGCGCAGAGCTCCATCGCGGGCGCGTCCACCCACATCTCGACCCCGGAGAGCGTGTGGTCGTGTACCCGCCGGCTCGGCATGTCCTCGTGGAGCCGCTTCAGCCCCTCGGCGAGATCGGCGAGCCCCTCGCCCTCCACCGGCTGCGCCCAGCGCGCTCGACGGGGGCCCTCCGCCTCTCGCTGCCGCAGCTCATCGAGCAGGAACGCGCGCACCACGCCGAGCGTGCGGGGAGACAGCAGCCGCTTCGCGAGGAGGCTCTCGTGACACACCAACAGCGTGGCGAGGCTCAGGCCCGCCATCTCGTGGTAGGGGCCGGCGAGCCCCAGCTCGGTCGCCATGCCCGGCACGTTCCAGAGGACGCAGCTCTCGGCGAGCTCGGTCAGGTCCTGCTCCTCCACCCACGCCCGCAGGGCTTCCCAGCTGTCGGGCGCCGCCGTGTCCTCCCCGCGATCTCTCGCGAAGGCCCGGCGGATCACCGCGTCGACATGCGCCCGCTCCTCGCGGTCGAGGCTGGCGTACACGTTCACGGCCCGCAGCGTCTTCAGCGCGCGGTCGAGCCGGACGTCGTTCCTCCCGAGGAGGCGGCACGCCTCGCGCTCGGGCTCGCTCTCGCAGGCCGCGAGCACGGCTCCCCAGCGGAGCCCCAGGATCTCCTCGCCATGGCTTCGGGCGAGCTCGGTCAGCAGCGCGTCCACGTCTTCCACGGCGAGAAGTCTCCACGAGGGCGGGCCGAGCGCAAGCTCAGCCGGGGGCGTCCGCCGTGATCGACCGGAACCACAGGGGAGTGAGCACGAGCACGACGGCGAACATGCCGGCCGCGAGGAGGAAGAGCGCGCCGCCGAGCGCCGGGTAGAGGAATGCGCCGCCGAGCAGACCCAGGATGCTGGCGAGGCTGCTCGCGCTCGTGATGGCGCCCTGGACGCTCCCCTGGTCGTCGCCGCCGACCTCCGCGATGCGCGACTGGAAGGTCGGCCAGGAGAGGCCGTTGCCGAGGGCGAAGCACGCCGCGCCGACGTAGCTGATGGGACCCGGCGGGAGCTGATAGCTGATCAGCGCGAGCACGAGGAAGCCGAGGCCGACGGCGAAGACGATCCGCCGGTCGAGGCGCTTCGACGCGAAGGACAGCAATGGACCTTGCGCCAGGAACATCATGCCCGCGAGGATGGCGAAGAAGACGCCCAGCTCGGCCGTGTCCCAGCCGTAGACGGTGGCCGCGTGCACGGGGAAGCCGGCGAAGAAGAAGTTGAAGCCGAGGAAGAGGAGGAACGTCGCGCCGAGGAGGATCGCGACCGGCTTCTGCGTCACGCCTTCGCGGAGCACGCGCTTTCTGGGGCGCTCGTGACAAGGCTTGGCCTGCTGGCTCAGCCCCGCCTCGAGCACGTCCGGGGCGGGCGGCCCCTTCGGGCAGCGTCCGCGCGGTTCCTTCAGCCAGAGGAGGATCGCGGCCGTGGTGACGCCGGCGAACGACGCGGCCACCGCGATGGGCAGGCGTGGGCCCCAGGCGGTGCCCCCGAGCAGGCCGGCCGCCGCGGGGCCGATGACGAAGCCCAGGCTCGCGGCCATGCCCATGCGCCCGAAGGCGACCTGGCGGAGCTCGGGCGTGGTGCGCGTCAGGTCGGCCACGTAGGCGTTGGCGACCGAGATGTTGCCGCCCGTCGCGCCGTCGAGCGCGCGCGCCGCGAACACGAGCAAGAGCGGGATGGTCAGCGTCGCCCCGGCCAGCTCGGTCAGGCCGACGACGGGGAGCGAGAGCGCGCCGAAGAAGAGCAGCCAGGCGAGCAGGGTGCCGACCTGGCTCGCGACGAGCACCGGCCGGCGCCCGGCGCGATCGGACCAGCGGCCGAGCCACGGGGCGCCGAAGAGCTGGAAGGCCGAGTAGGTCGCGCCGACGAGGCCGTACGTCCACGCGGCGCCGCCCAGGTCGGTGACGATGAAGACGAGGAACGGGATGGCGAGCGAGAAGCCGAGCGTGCCGAGGAAATGCACGGCGAGGATCGGGCCGAAGCTCGACCACGGGAGCGCGGGCTCCTCGCCGAGGTCGGCGGCCTGGACGGCGGCGCGAGTCATCTCGGCGACCTCTAGCGCCTGCGCCGCCCGGGGCGTCTGATGAGCGCGAGCAGCCCGAGGGCGCCGAGCGCGACGGGCAGGCCGGAGCGGGACGCCGCGACGCGACAGCCGCAGCCACCGTCGGCCCCCGGCGCGTTCGTCGGCGCATCGGCCTCAGGCTCCGGCTCCGGCTCCGGCTCCGGCTCCGGCTCCGGCTCCGGCTCCGGCTCGGGCTCGGCCTCCTCTTCCCCGACCGACGGGCAGCCGCCCGCGCACCAGACCTCGGTGTTGCTGCTCGCGCCCCAGCTCGAGCAGCAGCGCTCGTGCTCTTCCGTCACGTCCGGGTGGTCTGCGCAGCCGTCGGAGTCCCAGCCGCCGGGGCACGCCAGGCAGTCCCCGCCGGCCGCTTCGTAGCGCGCGAGCGTGCACGTCTCGACGTAGTCGTCGGGCGGAGGGATGTCGGCCGCGGCGGGCGCGGCGAGGGTCAGGATCGTGAAGACGGCGGCGAGTGTGGGTTTCATCGCGGTGAGCATACCCGCGCAAAACTCCGAACCGACCGTCGAGACCGATCCTTCGAAGATGGCGGCCATCGACCCGACCCACGATCCCACGCCGGTGTTCGACGCGTCCGAGCACTACCCATACACGCTCGACGCGGCGGACGACTCGCTGGAAGCGAGCGCGCGCGCGCTGGCAAGACGTCTCCCTGCCCATGCTCTGAGCGCGCTCCCGCCTCAGGTGAGCAGCTCGCTCACGTGGCGCGTCGACGCGCTCTCGCCGGCACCGAAGGAGGCCGCGTCCACGCCGACCGCGCGCATGAGCGTGAGGGGGACGTCCGTGGCGTTCGCGCCGCCGCTCGCGCGGTAGTGCATCCCGGGCACGAGCGCGCCGCCCGCGCCGCCCGCCACGAGGATGGGCATGTCGTCGATGGTGTGCCGCGTACCATCCGCGACCTCGCTGGTGGCGTAGATGGCGGAGTGGTCGAGCACGGTGCCGTCTCCCTCCGGGATGCGGTCGAGGGCCTCGAGCAGGGTGGTCAGCTGCTCCATGATGAACACCACCGAGAGGTGCACGCGCTCGAACTGCGGGGCGAGCGTCTCGCCCTCGGGGAGGCCGCGGTCGTCGTGGGTCTGTACGTGCGCGCCCTGCTCCCCGCCGACCTGCCAGAAGACCGTGTCCGCCTGCATGCCGTTGAGCTGGTAGGTGAAGACGCGGCTGACGTCGCACGCGAGCGCGATGGCGAGGAGGTCCGCGACGACCTGGTTCTTCTCGGTGAGCAGCTCGCGACCGCCCTCGTCGGTCCACGGGCGTGAGGGACGATCCGGCGCCACGCACGTGCTCGCCGCGCCGAGGCTCGCGATCTGTCGCTCCACGCCGCGCAGCCCGTCGAGGTGCGCCTCGATCCGGCGTTGGTCCTCGGCGCCGAGCCGGTCGCGCAGCCGCTCGGCGTCCTCGCGCACGACGTCGACCATGCTCTGTCGGACCACGCCGCGCCGCCTCGCCGCCTCGAGCCCCGCCGCGGTCTCCTCGCCGAAGCCCATGCCGAAGAGGCGGTCGTAGAGCGCGGACGGGTCGAGCTCGACGCCGGCGGAGCGACCGGATCCGTTCCAGGAGACCTGTCCGCCCACGCGGGAGCTCGCCTTGCCCGTGGACGAGATGCCGACGTCGATCGAGCGGAGTCGCGTCGCGCCCTCCCACGCGTCGGCGACGAGGAAGTCGGAGCTCGGGCCGGTGGCGCCACCATAGGTGCCGTTGTTCACGTCATAGGTGCCGGTCAGCATCTGGGCGCGGCCGCTGTGGTGACCGACGCCGCCCTGCTGGCAGTCGAAGCCGGTCAGCACCGAGACGCGATCGCGCACGGTCGAGGCGGCGAGGGGGGCGAGCTCCTCGTTCGGATCCAGCCACCACTCCGCGCCCACCCGGCCGGGGCGCCAGCGATCGGGGCGGACGCCGTTGCCCCAGAAGAACACGCCGTAGCGGAGCGGGATGGGCGTGCCGTCGGCGAGCGCAGTGCCGTTTGCGTCGAACATCGCCTCGAGGGGCGGGAGCGCGACGGCGGCGCCGAGGCCGAGGAGGGAGCTGCGGAGGAGGGTGCGGCGGTGAATCGTGGTCTTCTTCATCGGGGATCTCCGGCGCTTCGGAAGGCGTCGCTGAGCACGAACGCTTCGACCAGGGAGAGGAACGAGTAGCCAGCGTCCGCGAAGGCGTCGGCGACGGCGTAGAGGGCGACCCGCTGCGCGCGCTCGTCGCGGCGGCCGGTCGCGTGGCGGAAGAGCTGTTGCACGGTGCAGTCGACGACCTGCTGCTCCTCCGAGAGGAGCGACGCGAGCTCGACCGGGCCGTCGAAGCGCACGCCGTCGAGGTCGCCCGAGAGATCGAGGGGCAGCCCCTGGTCCGTCTCCCGGAACGCGCCGACTCCGTCGAAGGCCTCGAACGGGAGGCCGAGCGGATCCATCTGGCTGTGGCAGCTCGCGCAGTAGGTGTCGCTCAGGTGGCGGCCGACGCGCTCTCGGTTCGTGATGTGCATCCCGGCCGGGGGCAGCGGCAGGGTCGCGTCGACGCCGGGCGGCGGCGGGTCGATGTGTCCGCAGAGCAGGCGCTCGCGGATGAAGAGCCCGCGCTGCGTCGGGGAGGTGTCGATGGGGCGGGCGTAGAGCGAGAGCATGCCCGCGAGCGACAGGAGGCCGCGGCGCTCGGGGGGGAGCGTGGTCTCGGTGAAGGTCTCGTCCTCGCCCGCGCGCTCGAAGCGCACCTCCGCGATGCGCAGGTCGCGGTTGGCGGGCGGCTCGTAGAAGTCGTTCAGGAACGCGATGGAGACCGTGTGCGTGCCCGCGTCGAGCTCGAAGGTCAGCGTCACGCGCTCGGGGGCGCTCGCGCTGCCGCGCACCTCTCGCGTGTCGCGCGCCTCGCCGTCGACCGCGACCTCCATGCGCGCCGGCTCGCCGCCCGCGTCCGTCCCCCACACCGGCGCGTGCATGGTGATGACGCCCGCCTCGTCGAGGATGAGGTCGTGGCTGAGCGCGCCTTCGGAGCAGAGGTTCGCGTAGCCAGGGACGTCCGCGCAGCCGCCCGGCGTCTCGGGCGTCCAGGTGTCGACGAGCTCGGGGGGAGCGGCGCCGGGGATCGGAGTCAGCCCGTAGTGACGCGCGAGCGCGCCGTTGACGAAGGTGCGGTCGGTGTCCATCAGCGCCATGAAGCTGCCGTCTTCGACGAAGACCGTCTGGCGCAGCGAGAGCTCGATTTCGCGGCGCATCGCGCGCCCGAGCGCGGGCGTGAAGGTGGGGAAGTAGCCCGGGTCCTTTTGGATGTGATCGAGGCGCGCGTAGCCCAGCCACTCCTCGAAGAAGCGCATCAGCGCGGGCTCGGCGCGGGGATCGGCGAGCAGGCGGCGTGTCTGGGCGCGCAGGCCCTCGTCGTCGCTCAAGGCGCCGGTCGCCGCGGCCTCGAGCAGCTCCGCGTCGGGCGTGGTCTCCCAGAGGAAATACGAGAGCCGCGTCGCCATCTCGAAGCCGTCGAAGCGGCCGTCCTGGCCGAGCTCGACGCGGTAGAGGAAGTGCGGCGACTGCAGCGTCGCGGCGACGGCGTGCTCGAGACCCTCCCACACGTCGTCGAGCTCGGCCTCGCCCGTGAGCACGATCGCCTCGTAGCGGTCGAGCTCCGCCGGGGTGGCGGGGCGGCGCCAGGCGCGGCGCAGGAAGCGCTCGAGGAAGGCGCGTACGCACGGGTCGTCGGCGCTCTCGGGTGCGCAGCCCACCAGACGCTCGCGACGCGCGAGGTCCGCGAAGGCCTGCTCGGCTGCGGCGCGGGCGGCGCCGTCGTACTTCTCGACCGCGAGCGAGCCCGAGCTGACCTCGCTCGCGAGCTCCGAGGTGAAGGCGTGCGCGTCGTCGGAGACGGGGTCGGCGGGCAGCTCGGCGTGCACGTCCACCTCGCCTTCGAGCAGGTCGCGGAGGCTGTTCTCGAGCTGGTGGCTCGTCAGCCGACGGAGGCCGGTCGCGGCCGGCGCGAACGCGGGCAGCATCTCGCCCGGGCGCCGCGGATCCGGGACCTTCGGGCCGCCGACCCCATCGGGTCGCAGCGGCTCGACGTCGCCGAGGCGACCCGTACAGGCGCTCAGGCAGAGGAGCGTCAGGAGGGGGAGGGTGCGCATGTCGGGCGACAGTGCGACGGGCGTGCCAGGGGACGCGCGGGGGCGACGGGCGGGGGGTGAAGCCGAATGACGTAGACCGCGGTCGACGGAGGTGTCGCATGTCGTCGACACTCCTCGTGGGCGGCGCATTTCGCGCTCCGGCGCTCGTGCCTGCTACGATCGCGATGATGCGGAGCTGGCTCGTCATCGCTCTGTCGTTCGTCGCCGGGTGTACGCACGACTGGGGCTCGCTCGAGCCGGACCTCGACGAGGGGCTCCTGCTCGAGCTCGCCTTCGAGGGGGGCGAGGCGGTCGATCGGACGGCGAGCGCCGAGGTCGCGGTGCACGGAGCGACGCCGTCGGGGTCGGCGCTCTCGTTCGACGGCGACGACGACCTCGAGGTGACCTTCGGGGCGCCGCTCGTGCTGGGCCGCGCGTACACCGTGAGCGCGTGGATCCGCCCGGAGCCGTCCGGGGATCAGTTCGCCGTGCTCTCGTGCCATGGGGAGCCGGGCGTCATCCTGCGCACGCAGGGCTCGCGAGTGGTGGGGATCGGCTACGACGCGTGGACGAGCGACTGGCCGGACTACGCGGTCACCGAGGACGAAGGGCTCGCGCTCGAGGGTTGGCAGCACGTCGCGCTCACCGTCGATGAATCGGACCTGGCGCTCTACGTGGACGGCGAGCGCGTTCGCGAGCGCAGCGTCACCCCGACCCCGCCCCGCGCCGACCACGAGCCGACCTGCTGGATCGGTCGGAGCGGCTACTCGTGGATGGAGCATCACTTCGTCGGGGAGATCGATGAAGTGCGCATCTACGGGCGGACCCTGGCCCCGCGCGAGGTGGAGTGGCTCGCGGCGCGCTGTCCGGGAGATTGCGTCCCGTGACGGAGCCGCGGATCGAGCTCGTCTACGACGCCGACTGTCCGAACGTCGAGGCGGCGCGCGAGAGCCTCGAGCGCGTGCTTGGGCAGCTCGGGTTGCCTGTGCGCTGGCGGGAGCACGTGTCGAGTGACGCGCCGGCCCGTCTGCGCGGCCTGGGCTCGCCGACGATCCTGGTGGACGGTCGAGACGTGTCTGGAGAGCGCGCGCCCAGCTCCTGCTGCCGGCTCTATGCGTCGGCCGACGGGCGGCTGTCGCCGGTCCCCGATGACGCCGACATCGCGAGGGCGCTGCGCGCGTGAGGCTCTCCACGTTCGTCGGCAGCCTCGTGGACCAGGCTCTGGGCGCGCACGCCATCGTCAACGCGTCGAACCCTCACGTGGGGCTGGGCAGCGGTGTGAGCGGCGCCATCCGCGCCGCGTGTGGAGGGGCGGCGTTCCAGACGGAGGTGCGTCGCGCGTGGGAGGACGCGTTCGACGAGCCGCTCGAGGCGGGCGACTGTCTGGTGACCGGCGCGGGGACGGCCCGGGCGTTTCGCTGGGTCCTGCACGTGCCCGCCGTCGACTACACGGCGCGCGATCCCGAGACGGGCGGCTCGTCGGGACCGGCGCGAATTCAGGCGTGCGCGGCCGCGGCGCTGGAGGAGGCGGGAGCGCTGGCCGAGGCGCACGGGCTCGTCGGGCGCTTCGTGTTGGGCTTCCCGTTGCTCGGCGCCGGACACGGCGGGCTGGGCGAGGTCGCCTCGGCCGCGGCGATGATGCGCGCCTTCGTGGACGCGCCGGTGGGGGTGGGGGAGGTGCGCGTGGCGGTGCTCGAGGAGCGGCTGGCGCGCCTCGTCGAGCACGCGGCAGAGCGCTTCGGTCTTCGCTGAGCGCGCCTGGACCCCCCTCGCGGCCGGCGTCCGCCACCCCCGTGCCCGCCACCCCCGCCGATTCGCGCTCGTAAGTGCTCGGAATTGCTTGCTGGGGCATCGGCATGACGGGTGCGGTGGGTCGGGCGTGACCCCGCCGCGCTACATCGAGCCGAACGCCGTCTATGCGATCACGCGGCGCGTGGAGGGGCGGAGGTTCTTGCTCCGGCCGGACGGCGCGCTGAACGACCTGGTTCGCTACTACCTCGCGCTCTTCGCGCAGCGGCACGGGGTGGAGATCCACGTGATGGTGGTGATGTCGACGCACTTCCACATGGTCGCGTCGGTGCCGGACGAGAACGTGAGCGAGTTCATGCACGACCTGGATCTGCTGTTGTCGATCGACGTGAAGCGGCTGCGCACGCGCGCGATCGGGGTGACGTGGGAGCCGGGAGGGCTGTCGATCATCCAGCTGCACGGCGAGAAGGCGGTGGAGAAGGCGATCGCGTATGCGATCGCGAATCCGGTGGCGTCTGGGCTGGTCTGGAGACCGGAGGACTGGCCGGGGGTGACGGCGTCGGTGGAGGAGCTGGGTGAGAAGGAGCTGGCAGGGAGCCGGCCTCGAGGTCGCTCGCCGGCGTACTGGCCGGCGCGGGCGTCGATCCGCCTGACGTGGCCGGAGTGTCTGGCCGAC
>JAVJQK010000009.1 GCA_040218145.1 Sandaracinaceae bacterium
CCGCTCTTGGTGTAGCGGTAGGCGTCCTGCGCCCCGTTCGGGTGGGTGGTGCCGACGAGGCGATGGGCCTGGTCGTGGTGGTGCTGGGTGACGCCCTTGTCGGTGTCGATGACGCGCTGGAGGTCGCCCTCTCCGGAGTACAGATACTTGCGGGCCCACGCGCGGTCGGGGGCGTCGGTGGCGTAGGCGACCTTGGAGAGGCACCAGCCGCGCGGGCTGTACTGAGCGGTCTCGCTCCAGCCGTTGGCGAGGTCGCGGGTGAAGACGCCGCGGCCGTGTCGGCGGATGCGATGGGTGGCGCCGCTTGGGTCGACGATGACGACCGTGCCGTCGTCGAGCGCGTGGTACTCGGTGTCGAAGCGGCCGAGGGTGGTGGTGCGCGCGAGCTGCGCGCCGACGAAGCGGCGGCGGACGCCTTTGCCATCGCGCTCGTCCTTCGTGCGGCGGCGCCAGGCGTCGTGAGCGAATTCGACGGTGTGCTGGTGGGTGGCGGCGCGGGTGACCCAGCCCTGCTCGTCGTAGTCGAGGGTGTGGGTGTCGCCGCTGAAGAGCTCGCGGCGGATGAGGCGGCCGTGGCCGTCGTACTCGAGTTCGAGGAGCTGGCGGCCGTTGCCGTCGTATTTGGCGACGAGGTTGTCGGAGCCGTCGTACTCGTAGCGATCGTGGACGGTGGCGTTGCGGCCGATGGACGCGATGCGGTCCTTGAGGTCGTACGAATAGTGGACGCGGTTGCCGGCCGGGTCGATGACCTCGCTCAGCTCGGCCGTGTTGGTGTACTCGTACTCGGTGACGTGGCCGAGCGGATCGGTGGCGCGCCAGGGGAGGTCCCAGGAGCGGGTCTCGAGCTTGTAGTCGGAGCCGTCGAAGTCGCGGAGACGGCGGACCTTCCCGCGGTGGGTGTAGCCGTAGCGCCGCTTGCTCCCGTCTTCGAGGACCTCGCGGGTGAGGAGACCGGCCTGGTCGCGGACCTCCTCGACGCGGCCTCGCTGGGGCGACTCGCTGGTGGTGAGCGCGTCGCGCACCGACGGCGGGAGCTCCGGGAGCTCGTACTGGTCCGGCAGGCCGAAGTCGAGGTCCCAGAGGTCGCCGTACTCCCACTCGATGGCGATGCCAGGGACGCGGTGGGCGTCCGGATCGGGCGGGCTCGGGCCCTCCGGGAGCGGGACGACGATGCCGTTCGGGAGGCGCTTCGCGATCTGTGCGCCGGCCGCGTCGCGGAGGTACTCGGTGCGCCGACCCTCGGGGTCGACCTCCGCCACGAGCTCGCTGCCGGGGCCGCGCTCGTAGAGGGTCACGCCGCCGTACGGGTCGGTGACGCTGAGAAGGTTCTGGGCGTCGTCGTACTCGTAGAGCCAGTCGGCGCCGTTCGCGTCGATGACCGTGGTCTGGCGCGCGCCCAGGTCGTACTTCATCTGGACCGAGAGCAAGCCGTCTTCGCCGTGGGAGGCGATGCAGCGGTTGCTCCGATCGTACTCGAAGTGGAAGCGGTAGCCGCCCTCGTCCACGCGCTCGGTCAGGCGGTGCGCGGCGTCGTAGCCACACCCGAAGCGCTGCTTGTAGACGTCGATGCCCTCCACCAGCCGCTGGTGCGCGTCGTAGCGGTACTTGATGAGCGGGAGCGGGTCTTCGCCCGTGCGGCGGAGCTGAAGCTCGGTGATCTGCCCGTGCTCGCCGTAGACGAACCAGAGGCAGCGGTGCTCGTCGATCCACGCGGCCTGGAGGCGCCGCCGCTCGTAGGCCAGCCGTAGGCTTCCGCCTTCCTTGCGCAGCTCCGCGAGGGGCCAGGCGCGTCGATCGACCGAGGGGCGGAACACGCGCGTGGGCTGCGCGTGCCTCGAGACGTGGTACTCGCTCGCGCTCTCGCGCCGGAGGGAGTAGCCGCCGCTGGCCGCCGTGTCGCCGTCGTGGTCGAGGAACGGGAACTGGATCTCCCCGCCCTCGGCATTGAAGTAGGTCAGGCCGTCGACGTCGAAGCAGAGCCAGTGGTCGAAGCTGTGCCGGAAGCCGCGGCCGATGCCCTGCGCGAGCCCGGCCCAGGTGTGGTTGTAGTTTCGGCGGAACTGGAAGGCGACCGGACCGGGGACGGTCAGGTCCTTCTTGCTGAAGACGTTCTCGCCCGTGATGACGTCGACGGGATCGCCGACCCAGCGAGGTCCGCCGGGCACACCGCAGGCGTGTCTGTGGGGGCCGTGCTCCACGCGTCGTCAGCTTTCCGTGCTCAGCACTCACACGCGCCGAAGCGGTTGCGGCGCGGGTTCTCGGGATCGCTGTCGGCGTCGTCGTGGTGCTGATTGCGGCGACGCTGGCTGTGCGCATCCATCAGGTCCTTGAGGACCGGGATCACGAGGTCCGACGGCGGGACGGGCAGCCCGCCGATGAGCACGTTGGGGATGCCGAAGGTGATGGCGCCCATGACCGCGGGTGGGATGCCCGGATCGGCGCCGACCGTCGCCTTGATCGCGTCCCGGGCGACATCTGCTGCGGCCTGGATCGCGGCCGCCGCGGCGCCGATGGCGTTCCCCGTGGCGGCCGCGGAGCCGACGGCGATCGCGCCGCCCACCGCGCCCATCACAGCCGCGGCGCTCTGGAACTTCAGGATGGCCGCGAGGATGGGGTTGCAGTGGATGGTCAGGTCTCCCATGCGGGCGGCGCGGCCGCCGCCGATGAAGACGCTGCTGGAGCCGGTGACGATCAGGAACGCGGGCATGAGGCTGCCGCAGGTGACGGCCATGCCGATGTCGCCCGCGCGCGCGGCGGGGATCCCGCCCACGGTCACGGTGACCGCGCCCGAGAGCATGATGTTGCCGAGGCTCGGAAGCGGCACCGGCGGAGCTGGAGGGACGAGGCTCGGCGGGTGGCTGTGGGCGTGTGGCATGCCTACGTGCAAGTCGAAGAGACAGGCCGCGGGCAGCTCCATCGCCTGCGCGAACGGCGAGAGCAGGACCGCGAGGCCGTGATCGAGCGCGTCCTCGAGGATCGACGGCAGCCCAAGGATTCCTCCGGCGACCTGGAACACGTAGGCGGTCCAGTTCACCGATCCGTCTTCGTCGAACGGGAACTGGACGAACGGGTCGACGTGCTGGTTGACCAGGTCGCCCATGACGTCGGCCGGCATGAAGCCCGTCACGGGCATCGCGTGCCGGTTGCCCAGCATGACCTGACCCATGTGGGTGTCGCCCGCTGCCACCTCGAGGTCTCCTTGGAACGTGTTGACCGTCGACGGGGCGGCCGGCGCCTCGGCGGCTGAGCTCGGCGCGGGGCCGTCGGCGGGGGAGGGCATGCGTCGGACGCCGGGCGGCGTCGGTCGGGTGTTCGGCGGCATCAGTGCGCTCCTCCCTGCTGCTCTCTGTTCAGCTCCGCGACGGCCAGCCGCTGTGCCCACGCGCGCTCGTGGTCGCTCCAGCCCTGCTGCCGGGCGAGCTCGACCATGCGCTCGAGGATCGCCGCCTCCCGGAAGCCGTAGGGGTGCTCTCCGATGAGCTCGAGCGCCTTCTCCCAGATGTGCACGGCCTCGTGGGTCCGGTTCTGCGCGAGCCGAGCCACGCCGATCTGCTCGACGCAGTCGCAGATGCCGTACGGGTTGTTGAGGCTCCCGGCGACCCGCGCCGCCGCGTCCCACGCCGCCTCCGCCTGCTGGTACTCGCCGAGCTCCTGACACGCTCCCCCGAGACCCATCAGACAGTTCAACATCACCGGCTTGGACTCGACCTTCGTCGCGACCTCCGCGCCCTTCGCGTAGCGCTCCCGCGCCTCCTTCAGCTGCCCCGCGCGTCGATGCACGTCCCCAGCGCCGGAGAGGCTGAGCGCGACCAGCCCCTCCTCACCCAGCTCGCCGAAGAGGTTGGCGAGCAGGCCGTACTTCTCGAGCGCCTGGGGATGGCGCTGGTGCGCGAAGTCGAGCGCCGCGAGCTGGAGCATCGCGGTCCCGCGGGCCTTCGGCGTGAGCGCCGGGTTGCCCGCGTCGAAGGCGAGCCCCTCCTCACAGGCTTTCGGGCTGAAGTCCACCGTGTACGCGACGGTGGCTTCGCGGGGCTCGCGGCGCAGCCTCGGCTCGAGGTACGGCGCGTCTCGCGAGTCGCGCAGCATCACCCGTGTGAAGCGTGTCCAGGGCTCGAGCCCTCTCGATGGCAAGAGGTCCCAGACGATGCGCTCGTAGAGCGCGGGGTCTTGAAGCTTCATCGGCAAGAGCGACAGCACGAGCGGTTGATCCGGCTCGAGGAGCGACGCGCGCCACCAGGTGAGCAGCGCACGAATACGCTCCGCGGCAGGGCGACGAAAGTCGGTGCAGCCGTCCGGGGGCGCGGGCACGAGCGGTAGGCCGCGAGGCTCGCGCTCTGCGTTGACCACCTCGCGACGGGTGCTCATCAGGTCGAGCATCACGTCGACGTACGCGCGCTCCGTGCGGGCCTCGTGCAGGAACGTCAGGAAGTGCACGTCGGGGTCCGCTTGATCCATACCGTGAAGGCACTGCGCGACCAGCGGCGCGTCGCCCTCCTCGTAGGCGAGCACCATCGCGAAGTGCTCGCGTTGCTGCTGCGCGAACCAGCCGATCGCGCCGTTCATCTCTTCGACCAGGCCGCGCATGTCAGTTGATCTTGACCATCGTGCCGTTGATCTTGGCGATCGCGTCGGCGGCGATCTCCACCATCGGGCCGGTCTGCTTCACGCCCGAGGCGCTCCACTCGCCCATGGATGCGCCGCCGCTCACCTTGACCTGCGTCGAGCCGCTGGCGGTGATGTTCCCGTCGGACTTGAGCTCCACGGTCGAGTCGCCGGACGAGAGCGTGATGCCCTCGTCGGCGATGAGGGTGATCTTGCCCGCCTCCATCTTCAGCGAGCACCCCGGCGCCTGCAGCTCGATCTTGGAGTCGGACGAGATGAAGACGTGTCCGTCCATGAAGAGCGTCTCGGAGTCGTTCTGGCGGAGCTGGTAGTGCCCCGTCACCTTCGTCTGCCGGTTGCCCTCCACGGCGAGGAAGTCGTCGGCGCCGCAGTCCACCGACCGATCCTGCTTGTGCGTCTGGGACGTCTTCTTGCTGACCGTCAGCTCGCGGTTGCCGTCGATGGTGATCTGCTCGTCGCCCGCGACCCCCAGCTCCCGGTCTCCGCCCACCTTCTCCTTGTCGTTCCCGTCGATGGTGGTCTCGCGGTTCTGGTGGATGGTGTTCGTCTCGTCCTTGTCGACCGTCTTCTTGCGCTCGCCGTGCACGGTCATCGTCTGGTCTTTGCCCACGGTCTCGGTCTGGTTCACGTCCACCGAGTTGGACTGGCAGTTCTTCACGTGGGTCGAGTGGTCGTGCTCGACCTCCTCGTTGTAGTCCTTCTCCGCGTGTACGTAGATGAACTCGTTGCCCGCCGCGTCCTCGAATCGCATCTCGTTGAAGCCGTCGCTGTTGGGCGAGGACTTGGTGCGGATGAGGCTCTGGGTCTTCTTCGCGTCCAGCTCCACGCCGACGCGGTTGGTGCCGTGGTAGACGCAGCCGGTCACCAGCGGGCGGTCGGGGTTGCCGCCGAGGAAGCTGACCACGACCTCCATGTCGATGCGCGGCAGGAAGAACGTGCCGAAGCCCGGCCCGGCCCAGTTGTGGCTCACCCGCATCCAGCAGCTCGAGCGCTCGTGTCGCGCGGGGTGGTCGCGGTCCCAGTGGAAGCGGACCTTCACCCGGCCGTGCTCGTCGGTGTGGATCTCCTCTCCCTCGGGGCCGACCACGATCGCCGTCTCCGGTCCGTGCATCACCGGGCGAGGCGTCGTGCGCGGCGGGCGATACGGCCGCGAGATCGGCGTCATCTGGGCGCTGTTGCTCCAGGTGCCCGATTGGCCCTCGGTCGCCGAGCCGCTCGAGGTCACGGCCACGAGGAGATAGCGTGTGTCCAGCTCTCCCACGGGCGCGCCGATCACCTCGAGCGTCTTGCCGGGCTGCGCGCTGATCACCGTCGTGCTCATCGACCAGTCCTGGCGGTCGAGGTCGAGCCGCTCCGCACGCAGGCCCGCCTGAAGCGACGCCGTGTTGCCGCCGTACTGGCTCCCGTTCCAGTCGTGGACGATGAGCGCGTCGGTGTGGTCGTAGATCTCGATCGCGGGCTCGTCGGACGAGCGCCCGGTCTTGTCGCCCATCACGTCGAGCGTCGGGTTCGACCAGTCGTAGTCGCGCACCATGACGTCGCTCGCTCCGACCACCTCCCGGTGATCGATCTCGAACGCCGTCTCGTCATCGGGCGCCTGATCCGGGTCCGGGTAGAAGTGGACCTGCCCGTCGTCGTCGGCGCGCGCCATCGGCAGGTTCTGCGTGGAGTCGGCGAGGACCAGCACCTCGCGGTCGCCCTCGTAGTCGAAGTAGAAGAAGATCCCCTCCTCCTCCGCGAGGCGCGAGATGAAGGCGAGGGAGCTCTCCTGGAGCTGGACGATGTACTCGCGGCGCTCGTAGGTGCGCTGGAGGTTGGCGACGTCGACCGCGCGCTGGAGCGGCGTCAGGTACTTCTCGTACGTGACCTTGATCGCGTCCACCACGGACACGTCCTGGTGAATCGCGTTGTTCACGCCCATGCCGAGCAGCGCCGCCGGAGGGGAGACGTGGAGCGTGATGATCGTCTCCTCGTCGTGGTCTTCCTCGACCCGCGCGTGGAGCACGATGCCCTTGAAGTCACGAACGCGCTCGCCGCGCTGCGCCTGCAGTCGGACCTCCGCTCGCAGCAGCTCCCGCGCCTCCGGGTGCTCCGCGTACCGCGCCTCGATCACCGCGCTCGGGACCGAGTTGAGCGCCTCTGTGAGCTGCACGTGCCGCAGGCTCCACCGCGCGTCGAAGCCCGCGACCTCGAGGTGGAACTCCACCGGGTTCCGGTTCGCCCCCGTCAGGTTGGACAGCGCGTCGATCGCCCCGCCCAGCGCCTCGGCCCCGCTGCCCAGCGCGCTCGCGGCCTGGCTCGCGCCCTGGAGCGCCTGCTGCGCCTCGCCCTCGGGCACGATGTAGCGCGCGGCGTCGCCGGCCGAGCCGAGCGCCTGCGTCGCCTGGCCCACGTCCCCCGACAGCGCGGCGTTGGCCAGCCCGCTCGCCGCGCCGACCGCGGAGCCCGCCGCGCCGGCGACCTGACCGGCGGTCCCGATCGCCTCGCTCGCGTCCGACTCCGCGTCGCCCAGCGCGCCGCCCGCGATGCCAGCCGCGCTACCGAGCGCGCCGGCGCCGGATCCCACGGCCCCCGCCACGTCGCCCTCAGCCGCCTTCGAGACGGTCTCGGCCAGCTTGCCGACCCCCTCCGCGACCTCGCCCGCCGTCTCGAGCGCGTCATCGCCGCTGTCCTGTTCGTCGCTCATGAGCTCCCCTCGAAGCCCGCCGTCGCGGGCGCGCGAGAGCATACGCGATGAGACGGTGCCCGGCGTCAATGAATCATGAGACGATGTCGCTTTTCGAGCCGCCCTCGAAAAACTCCAAGGCCACCGGACTCAGGGTGCGCCGAACACCCGGTCGACCGAGACCCCTGGTCCGTCGGGAGGGGGTGGTGGACAGCTCTGGGCGTCCACGGAGCGCGGCGGGCACGGGCAGCACCCGGAGAAGACGACCGCGCCGCCACACCGGTCGAGGCACGTGCGCGCCGTGACGCATGTGCGCCGACCGTCGTCTCGGCAGAAGGAGCTTCGGCCAGTGGCCGCTGCACCCGGCTCTCGCTCCGATGTGGGAGCGGGTCGGGCCGAAGCGCGCGAGGGTGCTCGCCCCTCGGTCTCGATGTCCTCGCGCTCGGCGCGCTCGCGTTCCCCATGCGGGGCCGCAGCCGGCTCCGGGGTCGCGGGCCCGCACCCCGCCAGCATGAGAATCACCGCCATGGTCGTCGCCAGCCCGACGAGATGCGGCGCGCGGCCGAGGGGAGCGCGTTCGGCGCGGGAAATACTGGCGCTCGCCGAGCATGAGGGTCCAGACGCTCGAGCACTCCGTCGCCAGAGCATCATGTCAATCCTCCGGCGTAGGTGCTCGGTAACCGTCGTCGCTCTCGTCATCGAAGACATGGGTACTGTCCAGCGTGTCCAGAGGGCGGCAACGTTGGACATCGATGAGGGGCTCCGGGCAGGCGCAGCAGGATCTGATCTCCACCGCGCCGCCACACCTCCGTACGCATGAGGAGCCGAACACGCAGCCCGCCATGGGATCGCAGCGATTCACCGCTCGCACCGGCGTCGGTTCGGTAGGGGGGGGCGATGTGGAAGCTTGGCGGACCGGGTGAAGGGCTCGGGTGAACCCATTCGTGGGCGTCTTCCCCGACGCACAGGACGCGAGGAGGAACACGCACAAGATCGTCGATAGCCATCCTCTCACGGGTATATCGTGGGAACATGGTAACCCGACTTCACAGATTCGTGGCCGTTGACGGCACCGCGTTCCCAGAGGGGCAAGACCGACCTCTCGGAGTTCAGGTGTGGCTGCCGGACGTCTATGAGGCGTTCGTCACTCGGGTGTTTCACAGGATGCGCTCGAATCCGGTCGCCCGCGCGCTCCTCGCCGACCTGCGCAGGGATATTGAGATTCGTCCCTGGCCAGATCACGCCCGTCTCAACTCGACTTGCAATCCAGTCGACGTGAGGAACGCGACGGTAGCGGGGCACGGAGTCCCTCAGTGCTTCAATCCAGTGCCGGAGTGCCTCGGCACGGGCCGCGGTACGGAGGCAACTATCGAGTTCACTCCACAGATCTTCCCGCGGCTCGGACCGTTCGGGCATCGCCGAGTCGACGGATGGATCTTGGTCACGGTGGACGAGGTGCTGCTGCACGAACTCGTTCACGCGGACCAGATGGGGTGGGGGGCAGAGGCATACTCGCGGGTGGCGGGCCAGTATCAGACGCTCGGTGAGTTCTGCGCGGTCTGGGTCACCAACGTCTACCGTTCCTATCTGGGTCGCTGTCCGCGCTTGGGGCATGATGGTGGACCTTGGTCACGAGCGAGAGGGGACATCATGAATCCCTTCACCTACGACAAGATGACTCGACACGAGAAGGACCTCCTCCACGAACTGCATGCGATCCACCCGAGCCTGTTCAACGCCATTGGCAACCTCGCGCCCAACTCCTTCTCGCGCAATCCGTTTCGCGACTACCTTCGGCGCCTACGCGGACGACCGACGATGCCCGTGAGATCCAGTCCGAGGGGATGAGCTCGCCAGCCGCGCGCGCGGACTGACAGGGCGCCGACGTCGCGATGACGGTTGCGTCGGCGATGTCGCGTTCCGAAGGCGATGCTCGAGTCCCGACAGGCAGTTCGCACAGCCGATCACCGTTGGCCCCGGCTCACCGCGCCGCTCGGTGCACCCAGAGCCAGAAGAGCACCCAGGCGACGCAGAGGCCGCCGAGGATGAGCAGGATCATCAGCTCGGGTGGGGCGGCGGGGCCCGTGATGAGGAGGGACACGAGGAGCGCGAGGGGGGCCAGCGCGCCCTTCAGCAGGTTCACGACGGCCGAGGCGCGCAGCAGTCGGGGAGCCCCGGGCTTGCGGAGGAGGTAGCGCGCGGCGGCGAACGCGTGGAAGGCGTTGTCGAGGAGCGCGAGGAGAGGGAACAGGGCCATCCATGCGGCGCTGGGCGCGCTCGCGAACGCGACGACGAGCGCGAGCTGCGTGAGCGCGGCTACGGCGGCGAAGAGCGCCCACACGAGCAGCGCGGGCCGGAGGAGGAAGGGCGGCGAGGGGCCTTCCGAGGGAGATGCGGTGGCGGTCACGGAGCCCCTCATCGCCGGACCTCACCCGCGGTTGCGTGAGTTCCGTACGGCGTACGATTCCGGGCGCTCCGGCGCGGAGGTGAGCCGCTATCGTCTGGCATGGCTCTCCGCGTCCTCTTCGCGCTCGCCCTCCTCGGATTCGTCGGCTGCCAAGGTGAGGTGGTCGCAGAAGGCGACGCCGCGTCGCCCGACGGCAGCGCCCACCGACCCGACTCCGGGGGCCGCGACGCGAGCGAGCCGCCAGCGGACGCGAGCACCGCCGACGCCGACACGCCGGACTCCGGGACGGTGATCGCCGAAGACCTGCGCGCGTTCCCGGGCGCGGTCGGCTTCGGCAAGGACACGACCGGGGGGCGAGGCGGGCGCGCGGTCTACGTGACCAACCTCGACGACTCGGGGGAGGGCAGCCTGCGCGACGCGCTGCAGATGACCGGGCCTCGCACGGTGGTGTTCCGGGTGGGCGGCACCATCGACGCGAACTCGCCGCTGACGATCAGCGCGGACAACGGCGACGTGACGATCGCCGGACAGACGGCGCCGGGGGACGGCATCGCCATCCGCGGCGCGGAGCTGCGCGTGCTCGCGTCGAACGTCATCGTCCGCTACCTGCGCATCCGACCGGGCCCCGACACGACGGGCTCGAACGAGGACGGCCTGCGCATCATCGCCTACAGCGGGCGCCTGGTGGAGGACGTCATCGTCGATCACTGCAGCATCACGTGGGCGAAGGACGAGGTCTTCGCGGTCGGCGGCATCGGCGCTGGGACGCGTGTCCAGGACGTCACGGTGCAGAACACGATCATGGGCGAGAACATCGACACGCAGTACGGTTTGCTGCTCTGGAATCGCGCCACGAACATCACCGTCTACGGGAACTACTTCGTGCACAACAAGGAGCGCAACATCCGCTCGTCGACGTGCACGTCCACCTTCGAGATGGTCAACAACGTCGTCTACAGCTACGTGGCCGCGACGCGCCCGACCTACGAGAACGTGTTCGACGTGATCGGGAACGTGTTCATCACCAACCCCGCGGTGACGGACCGCTTCCAGACGGTGCGGCTCGAGGCGTCGACCAACAACTGCCCCGACGGGATGATCGAGCGGACCCGCGCGCACATCAGCGACAACATCCTGGACGACGGGGTGGCCACGGTGTCGGGCAACCTCGACCCCTACCTCGAGAGCGCGCCGACGCAGGACTCCGGGCTGGTGGCGCGGCCCGCGAGCGAGGTCGCGGAGTGGGTCTACGCGGACGTCGGCGCGACGTTCCCCGCGCGCGACGCGGCCGACGCCCGCGTGATCGAGCACGCGCGCACGCGCACCGGAGAGTTCCTTCGCTCGCCAGCGGACGTGGGCGGCTACCCGGCGCTGGCGGGCGGCGAGCCGTACCCCGACGACGACGCGGACGGGATGGACGACGAGTGGGAGGCGCGCGTCGGCCTCGACCCGAGCGACGGCGCCGACGGCGCGACCGACCGCGACGGCGACGGCTACACGAACCTCGAGGAGTTCCTGCACCGCCTGGTCGACCGCACGCTCTGAGCCCCCCGCAGCTCGCTGACGTACGTCATTGACGTCTGTCGGTGACATGTGTCAGCGTTCCGGCTCGGAGGGCGCGCATGGGGGGAGGCGTTGACGGCCTGCTGCAGATCGTGGGGATCTCCCTGGCGATCTCGTTCGTGACGTTCTGGGGCTTCGGCGGCCTGGTGCACTGGTGGTTCTACGTGCGCCGTCGCTCCGACGCCGCCCGGTGGAAGGTGCAGCCCGAGCGCTTCCTCAGGCCGCGGCTCTTCCGCGAGGCGTTCTGGCTGGGCTCGCTCAACATGGGCATCGGGGCCGTCGTCGGGGGCGTCTTCGCCTGGCACGTGGCGCGGGGCGGCTGGTCGACGCTCTACTTCGATCCGCTCGAGCACGGCCCCGCGTGGCTCGTGGTGAGCGCGCTCGCCACGTACTTCGTGATCGACGCGGGGCTCTACTACAGCCACCGCGCCTTCCACGGGCGCTGGCTCTTCAAGCACGTGCACCGCTGGCACCACCGCTACACGGCGCCCGTCATCTTCACGACCACGGCCGTGCACCCGGTGGAGTTCCTGGTCTTCCAGGCGTTCGTGATGCTCCCCGTGGTCGTCGTCCCGGTGCACTGGGCCGTCTACCTGCTGGTCGTCGCGTACACGTACCTGATCGGCATGATCGACCACTGCGGCGTGCGCGTCCGCTGGCCGTTGCCGCTGCACTCCGGCAACGACTTCCACGACGACCACCACGTCTACTTCCACTGCAACTACGGCCACCACACGCAGATCTTCGATCACGTCCACGGCACGGCGCGGCGTGAGGTGCCCGCCGCGGGAGCGAGCCATGAAGCTCTCTGAGCTCGTCACGTTCAGCAGCCCGCTCGAGCGGCCGCTCCACTTCCTGGCGCTGGAGCTGGCGGTGCTCGCCTGCACGGCGCTCGTGCTCGCGCACGCCATCGCGCGCTACCGGGCGGGAGACCGGCGCCACCTGTTCCAGTGGCTCGTCATCACGTCGTACGGCGTGCAGATGGAGCTGCTCGCGTTCAACTTCCTCGACAACTACGCGCACGCGGAGTTCACGGTCCAGCTCTACGCCGGGCAGCTCCCGCTCTACGTGACCGGGCTGTACGGGAGCTTCCTCTACACGGGCCTGAAGGTCGCCGAGCGCATGGGCGTGCACCCCGTCGCCGAGGCCCTGCTCGCGGGCTTCGCGATGTTCCTGATCGACGTGCCCTTCGACATCGCCGGGGTCGCGCTCGGGTGGTGGACCTGGATGGACACCGACCCGGTGCTCGCCCACCGCTGGCTCGGCGTCCCGGTGACCTCGTACTACTGGTACCTCGCGTTCGGCGCGGTGGCGGCGGGGCTCTGCCGGCTCGCGTGGCCCAGGCTCGAGGGGCGCCCCTTCGCGGTCGCCGCCGGGCTCGCGCTGGTCGCGGGCTCGCTGGTCATCGTCTTCGGCGTGCTCGCGTTCCTCCCCTTCCACGGGCTGCACGCGCTCGGTCTGTCGCACGGCGCCCTCGTCGCGCTCCACGCCGCGGTCTGCGTGGCGCTCGCGTTTCTCCTGCGCGGCACGCCCACGCGCGCCCACCCGCTCATCGTCGCGGTGGTGGGCATCCTCCCGGGCGCGATGATCGCGGTGATGCTTGCGTGCGCGCTCGACGGCGCGATGTCCGATCCCTGGCTGCGGCTCGGGGCTTCCGTCGCGGCGCTGCTCGGGCTCGCCGCGCTGCTCCGTGTGCTCCCGTTGCGCCGCGCCGCGAGCGCGCCCTCCGTCCCCGTGCCTCGCGCGCACGCCGAGGCCCCCGCCGAATGAGGTGACGCGATGAGCCCCGATCCCCGCTTCCCGTTCCCGAGCTACCCGAAGGGCTGGTTCGCGGTGGCCTTCTCGGACGACGTCGGCCGCGGCGAGGTCAGGCGCCTGCACTACTTCGGACGCGAGCTGATCGCGTTCCGCGGCGAGTCGGGTCGTGTCACCGTCGCGGGCGCGCACTGCCCACACCTCGGCGCCCACCTCGGGCACGGCGGCGTCGTCGACGGGGACACGATCCGTTGCCCCTTCCACGGCTGGCGGTTCGAGGGGGACGGGCGCTGCGCACACATCCCGTACAGCGCGCACGTGCCCCCCAAGGCGCAGCTCGACGCGTGGCCCGCGGTGGAGCAAGGCGGCGTGATCTTCGCGTTCCACGACCCGAGCGGCGGCGCCCCGTGGCCTCTGCCCGAGCACGAGGACGAGGGCTGGACGTCGGCGCGGACGGTGATCTGGCGTGGGCTGCGCACCCACCCGCAGGAGGTCTTCGAGAACACGGTGGACATCGCGCACCTGGACCCGGTGCATGGCGGCCGAGGCGCGCGCCTGATGGGGCCGCCGCGCCGCGAGGCGGAGCGCATGTGGGTCGACCTCGAGTTCGAGGCGTCGGGTGACATCGTCGGCATGCCCGGCTCGATCAACGACGTCGCGCTCTTCGTCACGATGGTGGGCCTCGGCTGGGTGCGCGTCGAGACGCACGTGCGCAACGTGGACGTGTTCGCCCGCCAGCGCATCCTCGTCACGCCCGTCGACGAGACGTGCGTCGACATCCGCGGCGTGGTGCAGGTCCGCGAGACGGACGACCCGGCGTTCACGGAGGAGCTCGCGCGGCTCTTCTTCGACGCCTACGTGGAGGACTTCGCGAAGGACTTCCCGATCTGGGAGCACAAGCGCTACCTGACGCGACCGCGCATCGCGAAAGGCGACGGACCCATCGGCACGTACCGGAAGTGGTGCGAGCAGTTCTATGCGTCGGCGACGGCTGCGTCTGCCAACGCGCCGCATGTCTCGGCCACGCGCCTGCGTGCGTCGGCGGTCCGCGCCCTCGCGCCGATGCGCGCCGGGCTCGAGCGCTTGTGGGGTGGGCTGCGCCCATCGCGAGAGCCGCTGCCTTCGAGCGCGCCGCGCGCGCCCGCCGTCGCCTCGCCGCCGAAGAAGGCGCAGCCCGTAGAGAGCGCGCGCGAGTATCGCGAGACCTTGCCCGAGCGCTTCGCCCCGAGCGCGGCGCGAGGCGTGGACGCCGTCTTTCAGTGGGAGCTCGGCGGCGAGGGCGGCGAGACCTTCCACGCCGAGGTGCGCGACGGCCGGCTCGAGGTGGCGCTCGGCCCGCACCCGCGCCCGACCACGACGCTCATCATGCCGGCCGAGGACTACGTGCGGGTGGTCAACGGCGAGCTGGACGGGACGGCGGCGTTCACCACCGGGCGCGGCAAGGTGCGCGGGAGCCTGCAGATGGCGATGAAGATGCGGCGGCTCTTCCCGGCCTGATCAGCGCGCGCGGGCGCCGTTCCAGAACAGCTCCGCCACCACGTCCAGCGTGGTCCGCAGCCCGAGCGAGCGGTTGCCGTACCACGCGAGCAGCGCGGCCAGGATGTGACCCAGGTACAGGTCGCTGAGGATCTCGGCCGGCATGCGCCCCTCGATCTCACCGCGGTCGGTTGCCGCGCGGAAGCGCGCCGCCAGCTCGCGCCGCATCCGGGTCGCCTCCCGGTCCTCCATCGTCGTGGCCGCGAAGCGCAGCGCGGCCCCCGCCACCTCGGGCAGGAGCTGCGGGTCGGGCTCCCAGATCGCGGTGAGCTGCGCGTTGAGCACGCGGAGCACGTCGCTGATGGGAGCGTCCTCGGGCAGCGCCTCGAGCGCGTCGCAGACGACGTCCTCGGTCTCGCGCATGCGCTCGAGGAGCACGTGCTCCTTGGTGGGGAAGTGGAAGTAGAAGCTGCCGCGGCTCACGCCGGCCGCGGTCGCGATGTCGTCGACGCGGCAGGGCTGCACGCCGTCGCGCCGAAAGACCTCGAGGGCGCACTCGTAGAGGCGCCGTCGCGTGCGTTCGCGTTGCTGCTCGCGGGTCGCCATCGCTTCGCCGACCATCCCCGCGAACGCACCGCCGTGTCAACGTCGCGGAGGGCGGCGCGAGCGTCGAGTGCTCGCGGCGCTCACCTCTCCAGGAGGGCGCGACGGCGTGCGATCTCGGGGTTCTCGGGATCGATGCGGGCCCAGATGTCCATCTCGACGGGCGCGCGCTCACGGGTGGCCGCGCCCCGCGCCGCCGCGCGGAGGCCCTCGTGGTCGGCCAGCCGCGCCGTCACGAAGTCGGCGAGCCCGAGCTCCACTGGCGCGACCGCGGCCCGCAAGCCGCAGGACTCGTCGAGGGTGGCGCTCGATCGAAGCGCGGCCGCGACTGGCGGATCTCGCTCCGCCGCCTCCTCCATCATCGTCTCGAGACGGAGGGTCCGACGGCCCTCGTCGTATGCGGCGCGCAGCGCGGGCTCCGCCTGCATCACCTCGAGGAACGCCAGCGTCCGAAGCGCCCACGGGAGCTGGCCGGAACCGAATCCGTCCCACGCCGCGACCGCCTCTCGCGCGACGGCCACGCTCGCGCGCGCGTCCTCCAGGCTCGCGTTCTCCCAGGCGCGCCCGGTCAGCGCGCCGGCGTGGAGGTGCAGGGCGGCCGAGACCGTGGGGGCGTGGCGGGAGCGGCGCGCCGCGCCGACGAGCGCCTCCGCGTCGGCGACGCTCGCGTCGAGCCCCGTCTGCGCGCGCGCCTCCTGCTCGGCCGTGCGCTCGTGGCTGCGCGCCTCGGCCTGGCGGGACGTGTCGAGGTTGTCGATCTCCTCGAGACGCGCGAGCAAGCTCCGGAGCGCGTCCACGTCGTCCTCGAACGCAGCCCAGCGCCACTCGCGGAGCCAGCCGGCCGCGCGCTGCGGCGCGAGCACCTGCTCCTGGCGCGTCAGCTCGCGCGCCCGCCGCGTGTGGGCCTCCGTGCGCAGCGCCGCGTGCACGACTGCCCGCTGCTCGCTCTCGGAGAGCCAGTCGATGAGGGTCTGGCTCTGGTCGGCGGTGGGGCGCAGCGTCGCCGTGCGCACGAAGTCGTCGAGCACCGCGAGCTGGCCGCGGTAGAGCTCGATCTCGGCCGTGTTGCCGACCATGAGCGCGTTGTCGGGGTTGAGCCGGAGGCCGCGCTCCATGTGGGCGCCCGCCCGCGCGAGGTGCGCGGGATCGCCCGTACAGAGGTAGCGCTGCTGGAGGGCGAGGGCGGCGTTGTTCAGCCCCGCCGCGTCGTTCTCGCCGTCGGCCTCGTAGCGCTGCGCCACCTGGGCGAAGAGCGAGTCGGCCTCGCGCAGGTCCCGCTCCTGCAGCGCGCGCTGGGCGCGGACCTCGAGGAGGGACGTCTGGATGGCGGGCGCGTCCTGCGGCGCGCGGCGCAGCCACATCTCGCGGTCCTCCAGGGTCAGGGCCATCAGCGCCATCAGGTGCGCCGCGTCGCCGTGCGCGGCTCGCTCCGCGTCGCCACCGCTCTCGGTGCGCGTGTACACGTCTCGAGCCACCTCGCGGCTGCGCTCGATCAAGCCGAGGCTGCGGTAGGTGTAGGCGACCTCGAGCGCCATCCCGATGTCGCCCGACTCGAGCACGCCCGCGAGCTCCGCGTCGCCCTCCGCGGTGCGGCCGAGGCGGTGATAGACCTGGCCGAGGCTGAGGTGGTAGCTGGGCACCCCCGCGGCCTCCTGGCGGATGGCGAGGAAGAGCCGCTCGGCCTCCGCGAGGAGGCGCTCGCGCTCCTCGCCGCCCACCTCACGCGCGCGGCGGAGCTGGAGCGTGCCCAGCGAGAGCACGGTCGGCACGACGCCCGCCTGGGCGATGTACGCCTCGTGCAGGTCGGTCAGCGACGCGTCGTTCTCGATCTGCTCTCGCAGCCACGCGTCGAAGATCTCTCTCGCCCGCTGGTCGTCCACCACCGTCTGCAGCCGGAGGTTGAGCTGCGCGTCGCGACCGGACCGCGCCCGCTGCACGAGCGCCTCGACCCGCGTCTGCGAGGCGGAGTCGTAGGCGAGCTGCGCCTCCTGGAAGAGGGGCAGCCGCATCTCGACCTGCCGCGAGAGGAGCGCCGCCGCCTGCTCGAGGTCGCCCCGGTCGGCGTAGCAGCTCGCGAGCGTCCGCTGCGCGTGCCCACAGAGCTGGCCGGGCGGGCCGTACGCCTCGAGGAGGGCCTGCGCGGCCTCGACCTCGCCCGCGCCGCGTCGCGCGTCCGCGAGCGCCGCGCTCACCTCCTGGTCGTCCGGTCGCTCCTCGTGGAGGAGGGCCAGGGCCTCGGCGTCGCCCGACTCCAGCGCCTGCGCGCGGCGAATGTCGCCCGCCCACACCTCGCGCTGCGCGCGCAGCGCCTGGACGTGCGCCGTCGCCTCGGCGTCGGCCCCCGGAGACCGCTCCCACGTCGCCACGTCGGCCGCGACGTCGGGCAGCACCGAGGCGCTCAGGCCGCCGACGAGCCCGTTGGCGACCTCGATCGCCTCGGGCGTGCCCGCGGCGACGTAGTGGTGCAGCGCCTCGAGCGGCCACGCCTCGCGGAGCGGCGCCGCCATCGCGAGGTGGAGGGCGGCCAGGCGGCTCTGCAACGTGACGAGCGCGTCGCCCTCGGCGAGCTCCGCGCCCATCTCCGCGAGGCGCAGGGCCGCGCGCCGCGCCTGGTCGTCCTCGTCGCCGACCTGCTCGGACCACGCCGAGAGCGCCTGCGCGAGCAGCGCCGCGGTCGCCCCGCTCTGGGCGTGCTGCGGCAGCAGGCGATAGCGCCGCACGACCTGCGCCCCCTCGTCGGCCCGCGCGGCCGTCATCGGCGTCTCCACCTGCGCGACGAGGACCCGGATGAGCCCCGTGGCGGCGTCCCTTACGGTGCCATGCACGGCCTCGTGCTCGACCATCACCTGCTGGTAGGCGAGCGCGGCCCGCGTCAGATCGCCGCTCTGCTCGAGCTCCTGGGCGTCCTCGAGGGCGAGCCGCGCGAGTCGGCCCGGCGAGCCCAGGTACGAGCTGGTCACGCCCCAGCCGACGGCGAGCACGAGGGTCGACAGGACGGCCCAGTTCCAGCCCTTGGCGAGCCCGCTCAGCCGCTCCTTGGCGAAGAACGTGTACGAGCCGTTGCCATGGTCGACCACGCGGTACGCGCTCAACGCCAGCACGGGGATGTAGAGCAGGGTGAGGAAGAGCGTGGAGATCTTCGAGCCGTCCGGGCGCGAGTCCCGGTCGCCATACAGCATCGTGCCGATGCCGTTGAAGGTGTAGAGGCCCGGCGCGCCCCCCGTCAGCGGCCGCGGACCGTCGAGGCTCCGATCGAACGAGGCGCGCAGCGACGGGTCGGTCACCCCGCGCTTGCCCGCCTTCAGCAGCGCGTCCCCCGAGGTGAAGTCACCCGCGCGGTGATGCCAGCGCGCCAGCGAGAGCGTCACGAACGCGTCCGGCTCCCTGCTCGCCGCCTCGAGCTCCGCCAGCGCGGTGCCCGAGGGGGCGGCGCGGAGCGCCTTGACGAAGAGGGTCCCGGCCGTCGATCGGTCACCCGACGCCTGGTGTGCCGCGCCGAGCTCCGCGGTCAGGTACGCGACGTTGTCGCGGAGGTTCTGCTGCGCGACCGGGCCCTCCGGGGCCAGCACGTCGGCGGCCTCCCTGAGGTGGGGGAGCAGGTCCTGCTCGAGCTGCTCCCTCAGCGCGGCGAGCCGCTCCGTCTGCGACGCCCAGTCGGTGCGCGCCGGATCGGGCCGCAGATCCGCCCCGTCGAGCTCCCGCCCGATGGCGTCGAGCGTGTTCATCACCTGGTCCAGGGCGTCCATTGGCAATCCTCCCGGCGGCCTGCTTGACACCGATCCGCGCCATCGTCTACCCGCGCGACGATTTTCCCTCTGCCCCGAGCGCGGTCAGCGTCGCCGGATCATCAACTGGACGGCCTGACGCGCCTCGAACCCCCCGACCGTGGGCTCGGGAGGCGCTCGAGCCCATGGTCCACACGCGCGAGGAGCGACGCATGCAAATGACCGTGCTTCTGGATGAGCGCTCCCTCGACCGCGCCGAGGAGACCGCAGAGCAGGTCGAGGCGCTCGGCGCGCGGGTCCTCCAGACCTGGAGGCCGCAGGCGTGATCACGGCGGAGGGCGACGCGTCCCTCCTCGAGCCGCTCGCGGCGCTCCCGGGCGTGATCGCGGTCGAGCCGAGCCGGGACATCGACATCGGCCCGCCCGGTTCGCCGACGCAGTGAGACCCGCCGGGGCTCAGCGGAGCGCGCCGGCGGGATCGAGCTGGTAGACGCGGCCTCGCCACATCACCGAGCGGGTGAAGAGGGCGCGGAGGTAGAGCTCGGGGAGCAGGGCGAGGGTGGCGACGGGCGCCCACCACAGCCGCGCGGGGAGCGCGGCGCCGCCCTGGGAGCGGCGGAGGCGCTGCAGCGCGAAGGGCACCGCGAGGGCGCCGACGAGCGCGAGCGCGCCCGCCCCGACGTGGCCCGCGGCGAGGGCGGCGACTCCGACCACCAGCCCCGCGAAGTACACGGAGGTCCACGCGACGGCCGGGGCGTTGAAGGGCCAGAAGGGGATCCCCGTGCGCCCGTAGATCAGCCAGCGCAGCGCGAGCGAGCGGAAGTCGGCCCACGAGAGGCCACGCTGGATGATGCGGAGCGGCGCGCCGACGAGCACGTTGCGGTAGCCCGCGGCCGCGAGACGCGCGCCGATGTGCATGTCGTCGACGAGCTGCCCCTCCGACGCCTCGAGGCCGCCCGCCGCGTCGAGCGCCGCGCAGCGCAGGACCATCGTCTGCCCCATGATGAAGGGCAAGCTCTCGTGGTGGCGCATCGACAGCGCAGCTTGAGGTCCATAGATGCCGTCGAGGAGGAGCGCGTAGGCGGCGTCGCCCCCTGTCTCGGGCCTCTCCGAGCAGACCGCGCGCGCGAACGCGGCGCCCACGTCGGGCTCGGCCATCACGCGCGCGGCGAGCCGCCGGAGCAGGCGCGGAGACGGCCGGGTGTCGGAGTCCGCGAAGCACACGAGCGGGGCCTGGGCGCGCGCGGCGGCCATGCCCTGGATCATCGCGTGGAGCTTGCCGGTGCGATCGGGCTCGGGCGTGCCCGAGAAGACGACGCGCGCGTTGGCCGTGGGGTGCCTCGCGAGCACCCGTCGCAGGATGGGCAGCGCCGGGTCGCTCTCGTCGTCGAGCACGAAGAGCGTCTCGAGCGGGGCGGGGTAGTTCTGCGCGAGCGCGGCGCGCACGTTCGCCTCGAGCCCCGGATCGCGCCCTCGGATGGGACGCACCACGAGCATCGCAGGGAGCGGCTCGGACATGGGGTAGTACGGGTCGAGCGCCTCGAGCGCGCGCCGGAGCCGGCGGTAGAGCCAGACGACCGCGCTCAGGAGCGCGAGGGCGCCGAACACCGCGACGGCGGTCATGGGGTCCCCTCGGGGGCGATGGCGTCGGAGGTGCGCATGCGGATCACATGCGCACCGCCTGCTTCCGGGGCCCGTCGTCGACCCTTCGCGATGGCAAGTCCCCGCCGTGGGGGTCAGCGCATCTGGGTGATCACGGTCGAGCCGTCGCTGGCGCGCAGGCGCTTCTTCACCAGGTAGCCGTCTTCGTCGTACCAGAGCGAGGCGTCGTGCTCGCCGGTGACGTCGTAGCGGTGGGTGGAGAGTCGCCGACCGGCGAGGGTGAGCGTCTCGGTTCGCGGCCCCGACACGCGCACGCGACGGAGCGCGCCGTCCTCGGCTTCGATCATCAGGGCGTCGCCCGCGGACAAGACGTTCCAGTGCGGATCGGCCGGGATCGCGGACCCCGGCACGGTGACGCGCTCGCCGCCGGCCGCGCGGACGCGAATGCCAGAGCCGCCGCGGCGCGCGAAGACCTGGAGCGCGTCGCCGTTGCGATCGGTGGTCGACGAGAACCCGACGAGGCGGCCCTCGCGCCACACCTCGCGGGCGCGCAGATCGTAGCGGTAGGCCTCGAGCGCGAGGATCCGCACCCGGATCGAGATCTCGTGCTCGAGCGTCATCTGGGAGTCGCCGCGCTCGAAGCGCACGCGGTGCGTCCCGATGTCGTCGCCGTTGCGCGTGATCCGGTAGTCGATGACGCGGCCCTCCGCGTCGGCCCGCGCCAGCCCTACGGTCAGCCCGAGCGCCAGCGCGACCATCAGAAACGGGAGAGTCTTCTCGGTCATGATCTTCACAAGTACGCGCGGCGGGCGTCCCGCTAAACGTCCCCGAAGCGGAGCCGCACGGTGGTGATGGCCCGCGTGACCGTCACCACCGCCGCGTCCCCGTCCATCGGCAGCGGCTCGCGATCTCGCTCCCGCGCGTCGCAGAGCGTGGCGGCGGCGATGGGCCGGGAGGGGCAGCTGAGGCGCGTGGTCCAGCGCGCGTCGGGCCCGACGTCGCTCCGGAGCCGCACCACGTAGCCGTCGCCTCGCGACGCGGGCTTGATGGCGGTGACCACCACGTCTTCGCGGTCGCAGAGGAGCGCCGCGCTCGCGGCCGCGTCGAGGTCCGCGCCGTCCTCGGGGTAGAGCGTCTCGCGCAGCGCGCGGCGGCCTCGCTCGAGCAGGTGATGGCCGCGGAAGTCTCCGTCGGGCGTGAGCCAGACCGCGTAGTCGAAGCCTCCCTCCGAGGTGCCCACGCCGGACGCGGGGTGGGCCGGCAGCGGCAGGAACCCGAACGCGCGCTCGAGCGGCGCGTGCCGCAGGGCGACCCACTCCATCGCGCCCGGCGCGGGCATGCTCACGCACGCGGGCCCGCCCAGGAACACCGCGAGACCCCAGTCGTCCGGGTCCGAGAGGAACGCGAAGGAGCGCGCGGCCCAGAACGTGGGATCGAAGAGCTTCTTGCGCGGCCGCTCCACCACGCCGCCGGGCACGTTCATCGTCAGCGTCTCCGCGTGGGACACGGTGGGGAAGCGGCACGTCACCGTCGTGCCCTCCGCCGCCTCGCCCTCGAGATGGAGCCGCAGCACGGGCGAGGCGTCCTCGATCCACAGCCGGCGGAGCACGCGCTGCGCGCCGAGATACGAGCGCACGCTCACCACCAGGCAGCCGTCCCGCTCCTCGGCCGAGATCTGCGCGGGCTGATCGCTCGCGCGGTGCGCCTCGCGGAACGTGCCGCCCAGGAACTCGTGCCCCATGCGCCAGAGCCCGCCCGAGTCGCGGTAGACCACGAGGTCGTTCGCGGGGCCGGCGAGCCGCTCCGCGTCGTCGTCGCGCGTCCGCAGGCTGACGATGCAGCCGCCCTGCCGCTCGGTCATGCGCAGCCGATAGACCTGCGTCGTCACGTCGAGCGTTCCGTCGGCGAGCCGCCAGCGGGGCGCGCGCTGCGGCGGGTCCAGCGGGAGGGCCCGCGCCCCTTCACACGCGCGGGCCACGCAGCGATCGGCGAGCGCCTCGGCCTCCTGCAGCCAGGGGAGCTGCTCTCGCTGGTAGACCCGCTCGGGCGTGGTGCCGGTGATGAAGTCGTGGTGGTTGCTGATCGCGACGAGGTTCCACGCGCTCGCCATCTCCTCCGCGTGCACCTCGGGTTGCGGGGACCCGTCGAAGACGAGCTTCTCCGCGAGCACGAGCTTGCGCGCCACGCGATTGCACCGCCGCTTGACGTTCGGCCGCGTCGCGTAGAAGCCCATCCAGTAGGGGTTGGGGTCGAGCTCCACGACGGGCAGGGCCGAGCGGTGGAAGTCCACGAGCGCCAGGTGGTCGTCCATGCCCGCGTTCACCACCCAGACCCCCGTGTCGCCGTAGCGCTCGCGGTTGTAGCGGTCGAGCAGCCCGACCAGATCCCGGATGGGCCCGTTGAAGTCGCAGCCGATCGGGCAGAAGAGGTAGGGCGTCCGGCTGAGCGGCGCGAGCTGCCGCACGAGGGCGTCGACCCGGCGCGCCACGTGACGCCCGGTGCGCCACGGGACGCCGAGCGTCATGCCCATCCAGCGGATCACGCCGATGTGCGCGAGCATGTCGCCCTGGAAGTACGTGAAGGCGTTCCAGTGGCAGAGCACCTCGGCCCCGTCTGGGGCGCGCCAGACGAAGTCCTGCGTCTTCAGCTCGCGTCCCAGCAGGTCGGCGCTCGAGCCCTCGAGGGGGAAGGACCACGGCGGCCGCAGATCCGCGCCCACGAAGTACATGCCGTCGATGCGCGTGATGCCGGCCCGGTCGAACCCGAGCGCGTCGAGGAGCGAGGGGAGGGCGGGCGAGTGCCCGAAGTCGTCGGGGAGGTAGGCGAGCCGCGGCTCGGGCGTCATGCCGTTGTCGCGCAGCCACTCCTGCCCGAGCAGATAGTCCCGCAGGATCGCCTCGGTGGAGGGCAGCAGCGTGTCGGGTGTAGTGATGCCCGAGCCCGTCAGCCGCAGCCGGCCCCCGTTCACGAGGCGCCGGAGCTCCGGGCGACGCGCCGGGTGTCGTTCCCAGTAGAGCTGGAAGAAGAACAGGCACTCGATGCAGAACACGCGCCGCGGCTCTTGCTCGAGCGCGTCGAGCACCTCCTCGAAGATCGGCTCGATGCGCCGCTCGAAGTACTCCTCCGACGTCAGCAGCCAGTTCGGGTCCCAGTGGCTCGTCTCCCCGAAGATGAGCACGTGCTTCGCGTCCGGTGGAATCTCCAGCGCCGCGCGCAGCTCCGCTTCGGTCTGCTCCGCCTGCATGTCTCCGCCGTCGACGTGCGCCCCCCTCGTCTCTCGGCAACGGGTGGCGGCTTCGGCGCCGCTCATGCCAGGTAGTGTATCAGCGGCCCGCGTGCGCTCCGAGGTCCTCGAACGGATCGCCGGGCGTGGGGAGAGTCTCCGAAAATCGTACGGTGATCGATGAGGCGTCGCGCACCCCGAGTCGGCGACGGGACAGGCGACGTAAGGCCGGGATCGTGGCGCTCGGGCGCCGCGCCCGCGACGCTCCCTTCATGCAACGATCTCGTTCTCTCCGCCGCCTGGCCTCGCTCTCGACTACCTGTCTGGTCGCGGGGCTCTGGGCCGCCTGCAGCGAGCCCTCGCCCCCGCTCGTCGACGCGGGGGGAGACGCAGGGGTCGTCGCGCCCGTCGCCGACGCGGGCGAGCGCGACGCGGCCCGGGGCGATGACGGCGGGGGTGAGCCCCCCTCCGACGCGGGCAGCTCGGCCGGACCCATCCTCGGCACGGTCGCCGACGGGGAGGAGATCCGGATCCTCGGCCGCGAGTTCCCGGAGCGCGAGCACGCGCGCCCCCTGCTCTGGGCGGACTTCGAGGAGGGCACCGAGCCGACCGCCCTAGGTCGACTCACGGAGTGGGCGAGCTTCAACGGCGAGCGCACCGACGCCGAGCGCGCGCCCGGATCCGCGCACGCGATCCGCCTGGACCACGCAGCCAGCGGCGACGCCGCGGGCGGGAGCGTGTCGTTCGAGGGCGACCGCCTCTACATCTTCATCAAGCGCTTCGACGACACCGACATCACCGACCCCGGCTCCTGGGGCTCGAGAGGCTTCAACCACAAGACGATCCGACTGTGGAACCGGTGTGGCAGCGAGTGCGGGTATCGCCAGAACAACATCTACTTCGGCTATCAGGGGAGCGAAGGCGGCAACCCCCGCGTCGTGGCCGAGTACACTGGCGAGCGCACGGTCTGGGATGGGCCCGCGCCGACCGCGGGCGAATGGACGCAAGAGGAGTGGCTCTATCGGGCGGGAGACGTCGACGCGATGAACGGCACCTTCGACCACGTCCGCGGCGGCGTCCCGCAGTGGGAAGGGCGCTTCCGCATGCGCACCAGCGAGTACCCCGGCCGCTACGACCGCGTGTTCTTCGACCAGGTCAGCAACGGGACCGGGCCCGGTCCCATCTACACCTATCACGACGACGTGTACGTCGACACGACCTGGACCCGCGTGATGATCACCGACGCGCCCACCCTCGCCGGGTCGCGGGTCCGGGAGATCCAGATCCCCCTGGAGTGGTCCGCCACCGAGATCCGCGTGCTCGTCCGCCAGGGCGCACACGACACGCTCGACGGCCGCTACCTGCTCGTGATCGGCGAAGACGGCAGCGAGCAGTCCTTCCCGCTCTGACCCGGGCCACGGAGTCGCCGTCGTGGGCCGCGACTCGTTCTTCTTGCTCGGGTCGCGGTCATGGTGTGCCATGACCGGCGAGACATGGGGTCCCACGACGACATCCGCGCCGCCATCGGCGACACGCCGCTCCTGCCGCTGCGCCGCCTGGGCGCTGGCCTGCCCAACCCGGTCCTCGTGAAGTGCGAGCACCTGAATCCCGGCGGGAGCGTCAAGGATCGGCTCGCGATGGCGATCGTGAACGACGCCGAGGCGCGGGGCGTGCTGCGCGAGGGCGCGACCGTCATCGAGGCCACGGCGGGAAACACGGGCGTCGGGCTCGCCCTGTTCGCGGCCGTCCGCGGCTACGCGCTCGTGTGCGTGATGCCGGAGAAGATGAGCGTCGACAAACGCCGCGCGCTCACGGCCCTCGGCGCGCGCGTCATCGTCACCCGGAACGCCCCGCCGCACGACCCCGACAACTTCCAGAACGTCGCCCGCGCGATGGCCGAGAAGGAGGGCTGGTTCCTCGCAGACCAGTTCAACAACCCGGTCAACGCGAGGGTTCACGAAGAGGACACGGGTCGAGAGATCCTCGAGCAGACACGAGGCCGGGTGGCGGCGTTCGTCGCCGGTGCGGGCACGGGCGGTACGATCAGCGGCGTCGGTCGCGCCCTGAAGCGCGCGAGGCCGGACACCCTCGTCGTGCTCGCCGACCCGGTCGGCTCCGGGCTCGCCGACTGGGTCGAGACGGGCACGCTGGGCCCGGACGGCTCCTACGCCGTCGAGGGCATCGGCTCGAGCGCGCCGCCCGCGAACCTGCACCGCGACGTGATCGACGCCGCGGAGCGGATCTCCGACCAGGAGAGCTTCGAGACCGCGCGCCGACTCGTCGCCGAGGAGGGTCTCCTGGTCGGCGGAAGCGCGGGCACCAACGTCGCAGCGGCCCTCCGCGTCGCCGCGCGCAGCGACATCGACGGCCCCGTCGTCACCGTGCTCCCCGACTCGTGGGACCGCTACTTCGCCACCGACTGGATGCGCGCCTGGTCGTGACGAGGCGTCGTGAGGGGAGCGCGCGGTGGCGGTCGATAGAGGGGAGAGCGCATGCACGAACGCATCATCAAGGGGTTGAAGAGCAAGGACGAGGCGCGCTTCGAGGACGCGCTGGGCTCGCTGAGCGGCGCTGGCGCCGAGGCCTGGGATGCCGTGCTCGCGGGGGTCACCTGGGCGCGCTCCAAGTACGAGGATCGAGGTGAGCCCGGCGAGCTCTCGTTCGGCGCGCCGCTGAAGCCGCGGGGCGCCAGCGCGGAGCGCACCCGCGCGCGGATCCTCCGGCTCCTTCATCTCGCGCCCGCGGACGCCGACGTCGTCGCGCGGGTCCGGGACCGCGCCACCAGCCTGCTCGTGCGCTCGACCGAGCTGCCGATCGACCTGGCGTGGCTCTCGAACTGGCCCTCGCTGCGTCAGGTCGACGTGCGGGGAGGGGCCTCGGTCCACGGGGCGGCGGCGGGGCTCGAGAAGCTGCGAGTCGAGCGCCTCCTGACGGAAGAGGCGCAGCTCGCCGCGATGAAGTCGCTCGAGCTCCTCGCGGTCTCGCGCGTGGAGCCCGATCTGTCGGTGACGCGCGTCGCGCCGTCGCTGCGCGAGCTGCGCGTCATGGCTGCGGAGGCCGACGCGTTGAGCGGGGTCGAGGCGGCGACGGCGCCCTCGCTCTGGCTCCGTGGTCGATTCCCGGAGCGGCTGCGCATCCACCAGGCCGTGGAGGACCTCCACGTCCTCGACTGCCGGGGGCTCCGCTCGCTCGTGCTCCCGGACGGCGCCGCGATGAGGCGGATACGGCAGTGGTACGCGTCCGAGCCCACCGCGCTCTCGGCCGGCGAGCTGCCCGCGCTGCGCGAGCTGCACCTGACGCCCTTCGATCACGAGGACCTGACGCCGCTCGCGGGCGCGACGGCGCTCACCGTGCTGCGCGTGGGCGGCGCGAAGCTGCGCTCGCTGAGCGGGCTGCCGCGCCCGGAGCAGCTCGAGGAGCTCTCCGTCGCGGACGCGAACATCGCCTGGGACGCGCTGGCGGAGGCGCGCTCACTCCACACCTTCTCCGCCGGCACCTCGAACTGGTGGGACGCGGTCCCGATCCTCGAGTCGCTCCCCGACCTCCGCACGGTCCGGCTCGATGGCGCCAACGTCGAGGACACCCACGCGCTCCGCAACCTCCACCAGGTGACCAACCTGTCGATGGTGGGCTGCACGGGATTCCTCCAGGTCGACTGGCTGGGGCACCTCTCGAGCCTGGAGACGCTCGACCTGAGCCGGACGGGGATGACGCGCCGCGATCTGCCCTCGTCGCTCCGCGCTCGCGGCGTCCGCGTCACGCTCTGAGGATCGGCGCGCTCAGAGCTGCGCTGCGACCTGATTGACGATGTCTTGCGCGACCGCCTGGATGCGCCCGCCGCGGTCGCCGCCGCGGATCGTCGTGCTGTCGGTGTCGAACTGGGCCAGGACGTTCTGCGCGGGATCGAGCACCTGCACTACCGCGTGCATCCGGGTCGGGCCCCAGCGCCCGGAGCGGAACTGCGTGAGGATCACGCGCACGAACGGGCCCTGGCCCGCCGGGTAGCTCGCGCGCAGCGCCGCCGCCATGTGGCCCGGCACCTGATACCGATCGAGCAGCCTGAGCCGGTCGCCCGGGATCTGGTTGCCGTAGACGACCTCGAAGCCCGACACGACGATCTGTCGGGAGGGGACGGGCGGGCGCACGTGGAAGCTCGCGCACGCGCTCAGCGTGAGCATCGAGGCCAGACCGAGGAGGACGACGAAGGTCGCTCGCTTCATGCGCTCGACCCTACACGTTCCGCGCGACGTGAGGCGAGCGCCACGGGACCTCACGGGCCGAGCCGTCGGAGATCCGCGGGTCAGTGATCGAGCACCGCGCGCCGCGCGAAGGCGCCGGGTGGCTCGCCGCGCCAGCGTCGAAACGCGCGATGAAAGGCGCCGCGCTCTCCGTACGACACGCGTTGCGCCACCTCGTCGACGGGCACGCCCGCCCGGAGCAGCTCCTCCGCGCGCTCGCAGCGCGCACGGTCGGAGAGCGAGCGGAAGCTCTCGCCTTCGTCGCGCAGCCGCCGCTGGAGCGTACGGAAGGAGACCCCCAGCGCCTCCGCGACGCCCGCGCCGGAGAGCGCGTCGGCGTCGATGCACTGGCGGACGACCGCGAGCGCCCGCTCCGCCCACGAGCGCGGCGCGAGCTGGGCCGCGTCCGCCGCGGCCAGCGCGCAGAAGTGGGCGTGCATGCCCGGGTGCGCGCGCACGCACGGCGCGTCGAGGGTCCGGGTCGAGAGCACGATCGCGTCGCGAGCTCCGCGGCTCGGGCGACAGCCGGTCAGGCGCTCGAGCGAGCGCGGGGCCAGCGCCGGCTCGCGGGTCGTCAGCGCGAGCACCCGCGGCGGGACGGTCGCGGCCTGGCGCAGGCAGGCGAAGAACTGCGCCATCGCCGCCTCGTCCGAGAGGCGCCGCCCCAGGCGCGTGGTGCGCGGGCGGTCGAGCACCAGGGTGACGCGCTCGTCGCCGCGCTCCACCCGCCACGCGCCGTCGCTGCTGACCAGGGCGTAGCAGCGGGCCGCGGCGTCGAGCCCGTCGAGCGCGGTCGGCGCGGTCATCGCGGCGAAGCCCAGCAGGCCCAGCTCGTCGAGCGCGATGCCGAGGCTCACCTCCTCCACGATCTTCTCGCCGCTCGCGCGATAGGCCTCCTCCCACGCCCGGTAGAGTCGGGACGCGGAGACGCGCGGGCTCGACGGCGCCGGAGCGGGCGGGGCCGCGCCGAGCTTCGCGGCGGCCCGGGTGACGCGGCCGAGGGCCAGCGATTGCACAGTTTGGCTCAGGTCAGGCATGGGAGGGCTGGCAATGCAGGTCCGGTGCCGCGTGTCGCGAACCGCCCGATCGCTGTCGCGAACCGCCCTGGGGCGGGGCGCTGGCGATGCGTACTCCGAGAGCAGGAGGTTCCGAATGTTCACCAAGACTCACATGCTTCTCTTGCTCTCGTACGCGCTCGCCATGACCGGGTGTGACTGTCACGACGCGCCCGGCCAGGACCCCGATCCGGACGGCGGCGTCACCACGGACGCCGGCCCGGTCGAGCCGCCCTGGCCTTCGCTGATGGCGGCCGAGGGCGGAGGCCTCGTGCCGCCCGACCTCGACTGCCTCGGCCGCGAGCGCGCGCCCGTCGCTGGCCGATCGGTCGAGACGTCGAGCCCCGTCGTGCCCTTCGGCGCGCCGCCCAGCGTGACGCTGCCGGGCGTGCCCGCGCGCTTCTTCCTCGAGGACCGCGCGAGCGAGACGTGCGCGGCACCGGGCTGCGTGGCGACGCTGACCGACGACGCGGGCGTGGCCACCGCGATGCTCCCCGACGGGGCCTGGGTCACGACCGAGGTGCCGGAGCTGAACGGCCCCGACCCGATGCGCTCCTTCATGCGCACCCTCGAGATGCACTGGAAGGTGGGCGCCGAGGACACCATCAACACCCTCAATCGCGGCACCATCGCGGGCTTCGAGGCGCAGCTGGAGCGCTCGCTCGATCCCGCGCGCGGCATCGCGGCGGGTCGCGTGCTCGACTGCCAGGGTCGGGCTCTCTCGGAAGCCAGGTTGCGGTACTTCGCCGCCGACGGCGCGGAGATCACCGACGCGACGCTGGTCTACTTCGACGGCATGCTGCCGCCCGGCCTCGACCCCAGCGCGGAGGCGACGTCGAGCGACGGCCGCTACGCCGGGCTCGACGTCCCGCCCACCGCGACCCGTGTGGAGGCATGGGGCTCCCTCGACGGCTCCGCGCCGAGCCCGATCGCGTGTGAGCCGCTGCAGGTGGAGCCGGATACGCTGACCGTCCTGGTCCTCCGCCCGACGCGCGCCGACGCCCCGCCCGCTTGCGCGCGGCGCTGAGCGCGCTCCCAGCCGAAGACGCTGCGCGCTCGCCCGCCGGCGGGTCGCGCGGCGTTCTTCTGCGTTCAGTCCCCGTGCAGCCGGCTCCACGCCGCGTTGGCGGAACAACGCGGGCGGGGCCGGGTTCTCTCTCCGTGACCGAGCTCGCCCTCCTCGTCGGCCTCGCGCTCTGTGCGCTGGTCGTGGTGTTGTTCGTCGCTCAGCGAAGGCGCCGGTTCGCGCTCTGGGAGTCGGTCCGGTTCGCGTGGGGGCAGGGGCGGCGGACGGACCGCGAGGGGCGGGCGCTGGACGCGTGGCCGCGTCGGCTCGGCGACGTCGACGACGCGACCTGGGCCGACCTCGAGATGGACCGGGTCTTCGCGTGGGCCGACCGGACGCTCACCGCGCTCGGGGCACAGACGCTCTACGCCTGGCTGCGCCGCCCCGGGGAGGTCACGCGGCGTCGCGCGCTCGCGGAGAGGGTCGCGGCGAACGACGAGGCGCGCGCGTCGGCGCAGACTCCGCTCGCGGCGCTGGGCGACCGCGTGGGCTGGGACGCGGTGAGCCTCGCGAGCCGGCCACTCGCGCCGCTCCCCTTGCCCGCGTGGGCCTATCGCGCGGCCGTCGTCGGAGGGCTCGTCTTCTCCGTCCTCGCGCTCGTCCTCCCGAGCCTGCTGACGATCCTCCTCGCCGTCGCGTCCGTGGCCCTCAACGCGATCCTGCATCTCCGGGCGTCGTCGCGGATCGACGGAGCGATGGGCTCGCTCCGGGAGCTCGCGTCGGTGGTCTCGACCGCGCGCCGCGCGCACGCCGCGCTCGACGACGAGGCGCGCGACGTCTTCCAGGTGGGAGACGCGATCCGGCGCGCGTCGGCGGTGATGGCGAAGGGCGGCGTGGCGCTCCGTACTCCGCCCGGGGGCGACTCGTACGCCGAGATCCCGCTGGAGTACGCGCGCATCTTCCTGCTCCTCGACGTGCGCGCCTACCTCCGCACGGCGAAGGCGCTCGAGTCGGAGCGAGGCGCGGTGCTCGAGACGTTGCGCTTCCTCGGCGAGCTCGACGCGGCCCTGTCGCTCGCGCACCTCGTCCGCCACGACGCGGGGCTCTGCGCGGCGACCGCGATCTCCGGGCCGCCGCGCCTCGAGGCGCGCGCGCTCGCCCACCCGCTCCTCGACGGCGCGGTCGCCAACGACGCGTCGCTCGGTCCGCGGGGCCTGCTCGTGACGGGCTCCAACATGGCCGGCAAGAGCACGTTCCTGCGGACCCTCGGCGTCAACGCCCTCCTCGCGCAGACGCTCGGGGTGGCCCGGGCGCGGGCGCTCCGGATGACACCGCTGCGCGTCTTCGCCTCGATGGGCGCCGACGACGATCTCCACGCGTCGGTGAGCCTCTACCAGGCCGAGGTGCTGCGCGTGCGGGAGCTCCTGCGCGCGTCGTACGACGCGCCGTGCCTGTTCCTGCTCGACGAGCTCTTTCGCGGCACCAACCCGCGCGACCGCGTGGCGGCCTCGAGCGCCGTCCTCGTGGAGCTCGCGCGCGGCCACCTCGTGATCGCGGCGACGCACGATCTCGCGGTCGCGGACTTCACGGAGGGCGCCTTCGCGCTCGGGCACTTCTCGGAGGAGGTCGACGCGGAGCGCGTGACCTTCGACTACCGGCTCCGCCCGGGGCTCTCGCGGGGCGCCAACGCGCTTGCGCTCCTGAGCCGCTTCGGCTTCGGCGCCGAGCTCGTCGCCCGCGCCCAGCGCATCGCCTCGCTCCAGGCGCGTGACGACGCGGCCTGAGCGAGTGGCCCGCCGGGCCGGGCTGTGCAAGAAGCCTCGCCATGGACGAGCTCCCCCCGTTCCTCATCGTCGGTGATCCGGCCCCCGCCGTCCTGGAGCCGCTGGTGCGCGCGTTCCAGGAGCACGCCGACGTGGTGCAGGTGAAGACGGCCGCCGAGGCGCTCGAGAACATCGGCGGCCGCGTGGCGAGCTGCGTCGTGGTCGATCCGGGCCTCGCCGACATGAACGCGTGGGACCTCTGCGGCTGGGTGCGTGCGCGCTGGCGCGACCTGCCCCTGATGGTCATCGACCACCCGGAGGTCGACCTGAGCGCCCTCCTCCTCGAGGAGCACGGGGCGGTCTGGACCATCCCCGACGCGCTCCGCTCGCGCATGACGGATCCCTCGGTGCTGCGCTTCGACCCCGCCGACGAGGGCGGCTACTCGCCCGAGGCGGTGGCGGAGCAGCTGGGCATCACCGTCGCCGAGGTCGAGCGCGACCTGGCGGAGTCGCTCGAGAAGCTGGGCTACGACACCGTCGGGGAGATGCGCTTCCACATGCGCAACGCGCCCGCCAACCTGGACGAGCTCGAGGCCCCCGTCCACGTCCGCTTCGAGCCGGGCCCGATCGCGCAGGCGTAGACAGAAGAACGCACGCGTCTCCAGCGAGGTTCCTTGCCCCTGCCCTTGCCCCTGCCCCTGCCCGCGGACCAGCGGGCCTGACTCGCCCCCCCCCCGCGGATTCAGTGGCCCTCTGCGGCCTCGGGATTCGAGAGAACAACGACGCGGGCAAGGGCAGGGGCAAGGGCACGGGCAAGGGGGTTAGGTCGCTTTCAGCGACCTAAACCCAAGCGGGAAGGTGCCAGCCCCAGCCCGTGTAGAGCTGCTCGAGCGCGGCTCGCGCCTGGGCGTCCCCGCGACCGAACGCGTGGCCGAGCAGGCCGCGCTCCATCTCGCCGCCGTCGGTCTCGGCGAGGTAGTCGGCGAGCGGTCGCAGCGCGCCGTCGTCGGGGGGCAGCCAGTCCACCGCCTCGCCTTCGTCCCCGCGCGAGGTCGGCGCGACGTCGGCGAGCCCGAGCTTCACGAGGTCGCCGCGCAGCCGCTCGACCTTCGCCGCGTCGACGCCGCTCGCGAGCGCCTCGCCGAGCAGGTGGACGAACAGGTCCGACGTGTTCGCGGCCAGGAACCGCAGCGTGTCCACCTCGTGGTCCCAGAAGAGCCAGGGGAGATCCTGTCCGTTGAACAGCGGGTGGCTGTAGAGGCCGTAGGCGTTGCCGCCGCCGTCCATCGCGATGACGTAGAGCCACGGGTTGGCGCAGCCGAGCGCGGGGCCGGGCTGGGGCTCCACCTCGAAGTGCACCGCCTCGAGGTCGGCGTGCATCGTGTCGTCGACGTCCGCGCGGCCGAGCAGCGCGAGCAAGAGATCGTCGGCGCGCACCCCCGCCTGCTGCACCGTGTGCAACGCCTGTCGCGGCTCGGCCACGGGCGCCGCCGCGACCGGCGCGCCCGGAGCCGGGGCCGACGCCTTGCGCAGCTCCGTCGCCTTGACCGTGCCGCCATACCCCGGCCGCGTGCCGACGACCTCGACCGCCAGGCCCACCGCGGGGACGAAGCCCTTGCAGGCCGTGCCCCCGAACCGCACCCGGTCGCCGTTGGGCATCTCGATCCAGCCCAGTCCGTCCTCGGGTTCGATGGAGACGATCGTGCCGACTTCACTCATGACCGATGCCTACCACTTCGAGGGGTTGGCTCACCAGCCTCGGTGGTTCCTCGCCGCTTTCGGCGTGTTCAAGACGAGGGCGGCGTGACCGCGGCACCGACGAGCGGGCGGAGGGTCTCGACCAGACCGCCCACGCAGGCATCGATGGTGTAGGCGTTCGCCTCCAGATCGTCCGGCTCGTTGTGGCGCATGCAGCCGCCGCTCGGTGACCCCCACTCGACGCAGGTGAGGCCGCCGAAGATGGTGGTGCCGCAGTCGTAGCCGTCGTCCTGGCCCATCAGGCGAAGGTCGCCGTACGCGCGGGAGAAGCGAGCGCGGTGCGGGCCGCGCGGGAAGGTCACCGGCTCGGCGAACAGATCGCTGGCCAGCGTGCGGTTCTCCCCCGACCAGACCACGTCGCCGCTCGCGGTCCGGACGAGGACCGCGTCGACCGCGACCTGTAGTGGTTGGACGCGCGCGACCCGACAACCCGGGGGGCCGTTGTGGATCGCGACGGGCTCGTCCGCGTAGCCCAGCCGTGAGTCGCGCACGAGCAGGGCGAGATCCGCGCCGATGGCGGGGCCGATCTCGGCCGCGAGGTCGATCAGCGTCAGATCGCCCCGCTGCTCCGCCCGCGCGCGGACACGCGCCACGAGCTCCGGATCCCGCAGCGAGCTCAGCAAGGCGGTCGAATCGACGGGGGTCAAGCCCAGGTCGAGGAGGTGGCGCTGGAACGCCGACACGACCATGTCGTATGCGGCGATGTAGGCGGTGACCTCGTGCGGTACGCCCGGCTGCAGATCGGGCGGCTTGCTCGGGTCGGCGGGGCCGAAGCCGAACGAGACGAGCATCTCGGGGCTCAGGACCAGTACGCGCCGGTTGCCCGTGTCGAAGGCCGAGCCCGCCGTGCGCGGCGTCATCGCCGGCGTCGGGTGTCCGACCGTCCCGATGGTGATGCCCGGGCCGCAGCCGACGCTCAGGGCGGCGGCGAGGATCGAGACTGCGAGAGAGCTCTGGCACATGAACGGAGAATCGGCCTTCCGCGCGGCGGTATCAAGCGGGCTCGGGTCAGACCCGCGAGCGGAACTGCTTCCGAGCTTGCTCTACCTCGGCGAAGAGGGTCGGCAGATCGTGCGCGGGCACGGTCCGTTGGCGCGGTCGTCGGCGTCGCCCGTCGCTCTGCGCCAGAGTCCACTTGGTGCTGCCGAGGTCGAGAGCGATGTACAGGGCCGGCTTCGTCTCGATAGTCTGCATCGGGGCGTGCCCGGGGTCAGGCGTCGTGCTCGAAGGAGACGCCGTCTGACAAGTTGGCCGGCGACGTCGACCCGTCACGTGGTAGCTTCGCGCGGTGGCAGACACGGTCTACAGCCACGCGCTGCGCATCCTGACCTGCGCGCGGTGCGGGGCGCCGCTCGAGGCTTCGGTGGAAGGCGGCGAGCTCCGCTGCGGGTATTGCGGGGCGGTCCAGGTCCTCAGCCGGCGTGAGGAAGAGCGAGACCGCCGCCGACCGAGCGAGGGGCGGGACCTCCCCGAGTCCGAGCGGGTCGCGCGGCTCCGCGCTCAGGAGCGACTGGACACGCCATTGCCCCCGGCGGTGGCGCGCATGCTCGTGGACGGCGCGCTGCGGCGGGAGGCGGTCGCCGCGGCGCGCGCGGCCTGGAACGAAGCGCGCGCGCGGGTCCCCGACGGTCGGTCGTCCCCGCTCGAGGAGAAGCTCTATCACCTGACCCTCGCGCTCGAGCCGTGTCTGCCAGAGCGAGAGCGGCGGTCGCTGCTCGAGACGGCCGTGGAGGTGTTGCCCGACCGCGGTCACCGCCAGGTGCTCCGCTGTCGCCTGGCCTTCCTCGCCGCCTGCGCGGGCGACGTGCGCGCGGCGACCGAGTGGCTGGAGGTCTGCGATGCGCGTCCGACCCAGCTCGCCAGCGACAGCGCGTACCGCGTGGCCGCGGCGGCGATCGCGGCGGCCGAGGGAGACCCGAGCGGGGTGATCGCGCAGCTCGGCACCGAGCAGGGTGACGTGCCGATGGCGAGGTCACTGGCGCCGGTCGCGTTCTATCTCCGCGTGGACGCGCTGGAGAGGTCCGGGTCGCTGGACGCCGCGGTGAGCGAGCTGCGCGCGCGGACCCGGCTGGGTGCCGACCTGAGCGAGGAGCTCGCCGCGCTGGGCGCGCTCGAACCCTGCCCACGCAGCCTGGCCATCGTGCGCGCGGAGATCGAGCGAGAGCGGCGAGCGCATCGGCGGCAGCTCGCGCAACGCGCGCTCGTAGAGGCCGAGCTCATCCTCCGCTCCCACCAGCGCAAGCGAGGCGACATGCTCCTCGCGAGCGCTGCCGCCGCGGTCCTCGCCACCGTCGGCGCCGGGCTCGCCTGGTCGATCCTCTTCACCGGGATCCTCGAGCTCGATCCGCTCTTCGGTGCCCACTCGGCGCTCTTCTGTCCCGTCGTCTGCGACGACTGCACGGGACCGTACGAGTTCCGGCACTGGCCTCGAGCCTATGGGCAGGGCGATTTCTTCGCCGTGCACTGCCAGCGCGTCGGGCCCGACGGCGCGCGCGGGCGAGGTCCGGCGCTGACCAGCGGCTCCCTGCAGATCATCCTGACCACGATCCCCTGCGCCTCGCCGGTCGGTCTCCTGCTGGGCGGCGCGGTCGCGCTGTCACTTCGCCGGAAGAGGCGGCGTCGCCGAGCATTGCTCCAGAGCGCGGTCGACGAGGCCGAGCGGCGCCTCTCCGCGGCGCGCGGGCCGCCGGGGCGAGCCGGGTCGCGGGCCGCGTGACTCGGGGGCGAGTGACAATCCGGTGCGTCGAGGCCATTGGGGTTGCGATCGCCCCGCATATTGGGCCACATGCGCGCCATGCGACTCCGAGCGTTGATGTTGGCCGCGGTGATGTCGGGCCTGATCGGCTGTGATGACGGTGAGGCGGTCGAAGACGCGGGCGCGTCGGCGGAGGATGGTGCGGTCGCGGTGGAGGACGCCGGTCGCGCGCTGGACGGCGGGCGGACGGAGCTGGACGCGGGAGATGCGCTGGACGGCGGCGCGCTCACGCCCGACGCGGGCCCCGACGACGCGGGGGTCCGCCTGGGCGCGAACGCCTGGATCCGCGCGCACTTCGTCGACGCGCCGGCGTACACGGGCACGTTCAACTCGCGGCGGAGGATCGAGACGCCCGCGCTGGTGCACGACGCGGACGCGTGCTGCGCGAAGTACGCGTTCGACCCGCAGGCGCGCGAGGAACCCGACGTGCGGGAGATCGGGTTCGTGGACGTGTTCATCCACGATCTGGTCAGCTCGGACGCCTTCGGTGGAGGCATCCAGTCGGCCAACGCGAGCGGGCTGACGCTCTTCCTCGCCGACGTGATCGTGGAGCCCAACTGGCCGGCGTGGCGGAGCTACTCGGAGACCAACTACGACGGCCTCGTGCTCGACGACTCGGCGGCCTTCTACGCCGAGGACCTGACCGTGCGGGGCTGGAACGCGGACGGCGCGATCGACAACAAGGCGCCGATCTCGCAGTTCGTGCGGCTGACGCTCGAGGGCTCCGGTCACCGCGGGATCCGCTTCTGGCGCCCCGGTCCGCACTACCTCGTGGCGTCGGACCTCCGCAACGAGGGCGCGTACGGCGAGGGCAGCCTGCTCTGGTTCCGCAACTGCGACACGGTCGAGGTGCGGGTCTGGGACACGACCTTCAACGGTGAGTCGACCGTGCCCGGCGAGCTGATCTCCTGCGACGAAGGCAGCGGGCCCAACATCGTCTACCTCACCGACGACCCGCGGACGACCGGAGAGATGCACGAGATGTTCTCGTACTGAGCGCCTTACCGCGGCTCCTCGACGGGTGGCTCAGGTCGGCGCAGCACCGCGCCACGTCGACTCAGCGCCGCCGTCGTGAGCGCCCATCGCGTCCCCCCGTACGCGCGGCATGAAGCTTGCCATCCCTCGTCGCGGAGGACGCATGGTCGACTTGACTCCCTGTGAAGCCTGCGAGCGCCACGTGCGCGCCGATGAAGCGCGATGCCCTTTCTGCGCCGCCCCGTTCCACGCGCCGGCCGAGGTCGCCGCGAGGCCGAGCCGGTCGCGCGCGGGGAGGGTCGCCGTCGTCGCCTTCGGCGTGAGCCTCGCGATGGGCACCTCGAGCTGCGTGGCGCTCTACGGCGCGCCGGTGCCCGACGACGCGGGGCAGGCCGAGGACGGCAGCGCGGAGGAGTGAGGGACGGCGCTCAGCTCGTGATCCGCGCGGCCTGCGGCGCGCCGGCCGCGGCGGACGGGCGCTCGGACGGCACGGGCCGAGCCCGTGGGCGCTTCGCCGCGTACTCCGCCACCACGCCCGCGTAGTCCGTCGGGTCGTATCGCGACAGGAGCTCCGCCGGGAGGTTCGGGAGCTTGCGCCACGGCGACAGCCCCAGCTCCTGCAACAGGTTGTCGAGGGTCTGCTGGTAGCGCGTGTTGACGGCCATGTTCGCGGTGGGCTCGAAGGTCGAGTGCTGACGCTTCCAGGCCGCGACGCGCTCGGCGTCCGCCTGCATGTGCTCCGACGAGGGCAGCTCGATCTCGCCGCGGTGCGCGGCCACCTGCCAGAGTGAGCCCATCTCGCAGAGCGCGATGTGCAAGAAGCCGTGATTGTACCCGGCGAAACCGAGGCCCGGGATCTGCGGGTGGACGAGGTGACGGTAGAGGGGCGGGCCTCCGTCGTGGTCCTCGAGCAGCGCGCGCACGTCGGGCGCGAAGTAGGGGTAGGTGGGCGCGGTGTTCCCGCAGCACACGGCGACCACGTCCGCCTCGATGCGCTGGCCGTCGGCGAGCACGACGCCGCCCTCGTAGAACGACGCGAGCTCGGAGCGCCGGGCCTCGATCTGCCCGTGGGCGACCTGCCGGTAGTAGCTCCCGGGCGCCACGGCGCTCGCGCTTCGCAGGTCGGCCAGGAACTGCGACTTGGGCGGCATCACCGCGTCGAGCCGGCGCGCGTCCCCGTGCTCCTCCATCGCGCCGAGCTTGGCGTCGCGGCGGTGCTGGAAGAGGAAGAGCGTGGCGATGAAGTGCCAGAAGCCGCGGACCACGGGGCTCAGGTGCGTGTGCAAGAAACGTTGGGGCGGGGAGCTGTACTCCCACGACGGCATCATGTCGCTGCCGAAGCGCGCGAAGAAGGGGCGCGTGTAGTCGATGCCGAGCAGGGTGTCGGGGATCGTCCAACGAGGCGTCCGGAAGACGTGCACCGTGCGCTCGGCGACCTCGGCGCTCCACGACGCGAAGTCGAGCGCGGTCTTGCCGAAGCCGATGACCGCCACGCGCTTGCCCTCGAAGACGGAGTGGGAGTCGATCCGGGTGACGACCTCTCCCTCGAACCGCTCGAGACCCTCGAACGCCGGCACGTGCTTGGCGTCGCCCGGGTACTGGCCCGTGGCGACGACGACGTAGGCGACCCGCTCCGTCTCTCCGTCGACGGTCAGGCTCCAGCCGTCGCTCGTGCGGCTCAGCTCGGTGACGCGCTGGCCCAGGCGGACGTCGAGCTCGAACGTCTCGACCGCGGCCTCGAGGTAGCGGAGCACCTGCTCGCCGGTGGGGTGGCGATCCGGCTCGAAGGGCCACGGGAAGTCGGCGAACTGGTACTGCGGCGCCGTGTTCTGGAGGCGGACGCCCGCGTAGGACTTCGCCCACTGGCCACCGACGCGATCGGACGCCTCGTAGACCGTCACGTCGTACCCGCACCTCTGCCAGACGTTCGCGGCCGCGATGCCCGAGACTCCGGCCCCGATCACCGCCACGCGCTCCTGCTCGATGGACATGGTCCTCCTGCTCGCGACGAGCTCGGCGCCTCGTTGACGCCCCCGTGCGGAAGGCGCGCACGCTAGGCCACGGTCTGGCCGACCACAATGCCCGCACTTCGGGGCGCAATGAGGAGTGCGTTGCGGGTTCGTCGTGGTGGAGCGCTCCAACGCCGCTGCGGACACGGACGGCCCGATCGGATAGGTGTCTTGACCATGTCGCACGCTCTCGAAGTCGTGGAAGCTACGCCCGACCACGCGCTCGGACGCGTTGGCGGCGCCGTCCTGTACATCTGGCGCGGTGTCACCACGGTGCGCGCCGCGAACCGGTTGAGGCAGCTCTCGAGCGAGGCGCGCGCCGACGCGGGAGACGGTGAGGGCATCCTGCTCGGCGTGGTCACCGAGGGGGCGCCGCCCCCGGAGGCCGACGCTCGCGGCGCGCTGGCGGAGGTGTTGAGCTCGGGCGCCGGTTACTTCCAGGTGTCCGCCCTCGTCTGCGAGGGAGCGGGGTTTCACGGATCCATGGTCCGCGCCGTGGCCACCGGTCTGAACCTCCTCGCGCGGCCGCCGTTCCCCCACCGGGTCTTCGCGACGGTCCCGTCGGCGACCGAGTGGTTGGACGAGCGCGCGCGCGCGGCGGGTCTCGCCCGGTACCGCGCGTCCGACGTCGCGTCGCAGATGGAGGCGCTCCGCGCTGCGCCGATGCGCTGAGCGTCTTCGCTCGCGCGCCCGGCTCTGCTATCTGCATCCCATGTGGAGAACCCGGAGCCTGGTTGCGTTCGCGAGCCTCTCGATGCTGGCCTGTGGGGCCGCGGAGGGGGAGCCGGCGCGCGCCGAGCACGCGCATCACGCGGGCGGAGGCGATCATCACCACGGTGCTGCCGATCATGGCGGGCACGGCCACGACCACTCGAGCCCGGCCGCGCTGCGCCCGCTCATGCGGGACCTCTTCGCGAAGATGGGGGAGCTCCGCGGCGCGCTCGAGTCGGGCGAGGTGAACGAGGCGGCCACGCACGCGCGCGCGATCGCGGTGGCCTGCGACGACCAGGACGTCCACCACGTGGACCCCCAGCAGTTCGGACCGCGCTTCGCCGAGATCGATCAGCAGCTGCACGGGGCGGCGGCCGAGATGGCCGCGGTGGCCGAGGCGGGCGACCTCGAGGCGGCGCGCGCACGCTACGGCGATCTGCACGCGGCCTGCGTCGCTTGCCACGCCCAGGCCCCGACGGCGCAGCGCGTCGATCTGAGCGCCATAGCAGGCCGTTGAAGTACCGAGCCCGAAGGATCTCGGAGCGCGACGGCCCGGTTCTCGGTTCGGGGCGACGAGGAAATGCTTCAGCATTTTCGAGGAGACACGGGCCGAGAGACGGGTCGTCCCGCCCGAGAAACGAGGAGCGAGGTTCTTCAACGGACTGCTGGCGCCGCAGCCCTGAGGCGGCTCAGGCGGGGGCGCTTGTCACGCGGGGGGCGGCGCCCCACAGATTTGCCTCTGATGGAACCGACACCGCAGATCCCCCGGGAGGACTGGGCCGCGCATCCGAACTTCCCCGCGCAGACGCTGCTCCTGGGATCGCACGAGAACTTCCGCATCCTCGCCCGCCAGGTGCTGGACCTGGCGTCGGCGCACCCCGAGCGCGCCGAGCGGCTCTTTCGCCGCTGGATGTTCGCGATGGGCAGCCACGAGCGGTACGAGGAGTCGAAGCTCTACCCCTACCTCTCGCGCCGCTGGGACGTGTCGATGGCGCCGCTCGAGGCGGGGCACGAGGCGCTCGCGGAGCGGAAACGCGCGGTCCTCGACGCGTTCGAGCGGTCGCACGAGCAGGACCGACTGGACCGCACGCTGCGCGACTTCGGGGACACGCTGCGCGCGCACCTCGACCTCGAGGAGCGCACGGTGATCCCGCTCTTGCTCGAGCTCTCGCCGGACGAGTTCGCGGACTACTACGCGCTCCCCATCCGCACGCTCCTGGAGCGCATGAGCGCGTCGCGCTCGCTCAGCTGAGGGCCTCGAAGTCCTCGTCGGAGAGCGCGACGCCCTCGGCCGCGAAGTTCTCTTCCAGGTGTGCGATGGACGACGTGCCGGGGATGGGCAGCATCACGGGCGAGCGCCGGAGCAGCCACGCGAGCGCGATCTGGCCGGCGCTCGCGTCGTACTTGCGGGCGAGCGCCTCCAGCTCGTCGCTCCCGGTCAGCGCGCCCGTCGCGAGCGGGTACCACGGGATGAAGCCGATGCCGTGCGCCTCGCAGTGGTCGACCACCGCCTCGTGCTTGCGGTCCGAGAGGTTGAAGCGGTTCTGCACCGTGACGATCTTCGCGATCTTCTGCGCGCGCTCGAGCGCCGGGACGGGGAAGTTCGAGACGCCGATGTGTCGGATCTTGCCTTCCTTCTGGAGGTCGACCAGCGCGCCGACGGACTCCTCGAGGGGCACGTCGTCGTCGATGGCGTGCAGCTGGTAGAGATCGATGCGCTCGACCTCCAGGCGGCGCAGCGAGTTGTGGCACGCGATCCGGAGGTGCTCGGGTCGGCCGTTGGTGGACCACTCGTCCGGGCCGCTCCGCTCGAGCCCGCCCTTCGTCGCGATGACCACGCCCTCGTACGGGTGGAGCGCCTCCGCGAGCAGGTACTCACTCGTCTCGGGGCCGTAGGCGTCGGAGGTGTCGATGAGGTTCACGCCGATCTCGACCGCCCTCCGCAAGAGCCGCTTGGCCGCGTCGCGGTCCTTCGGCCAGCCCCAGATGCCCTCTCCGGTGATGCGCATCGCGCCGAGGCCGAGCCGCCTGACCGTGAGCTCTCCGCCGATGTCGAAGGTCTGCTTCATCCTCTGCTTCTCCCGTTCGCGGACGCCAGTCATGGGCTCAGTCGAGATCGCCGCCGCCGCCGCCGCCCACCACGCGCGGGGGGACATCGACGACGAGGGGCTCGAGGCTCGCGTCCAGACCCGCCTCCGCCACTAGGCCCCAATCAAGCGCCTGAAAAAGCGGAATGGTTGGAATTCACCTGAAAAGCCCGGCGTTCGTGCGGTTGCGAGACCAAACACGAACCGACCCGGGAGCTTTTCAGGTGAGCCGAAGGATACGACGCGCGGTGGCGC